>DASXQC010000274.1:0-1719 GCA_036493235.1 Reyranella sp. | reverse complement strand
TAGGCGCCGATGCCGATGCCGAGCTCGAGTCGTCCTTTGCCGAAATGATCGAGGGTGCAGATCTGCTTGGCCGCGACCACGATGTCGTGGCGCATCGGCAGCACCAGGATGCCGGTGCCGACCTTGATGGTCTTCGTCTCCGAAAGCACGAACGCATAGGTGACCAGCGGCTCCCAGAAGCGCGGCGGCACCGGGAACTCGGCGCGCACGTAGTTCTGGGTCGTCATGTGGTCGTTACCCCACACCGAGTCGTAGCCGAACCTCTCGGCGGCCTGGGCAATCTTGATGACGTTCTCCGGATCGGAGAACGGGATCGGATAGGTCAGGCCTTCCATCCCGGTCGGCAGGCCAGCGCTGACTCGCATTGTCGTCTTCCTCTTGTGCTGGGGGCGCGTCACTCCAGTGACGCGTCATGAGGTGTTGCAGCAGGAAGACGCGCCACTGAAGTGGCGCGCGCCCAGCGCAAGATCATTCCGCCGCTATCGCGCGCAGCTTTGCCGTCTCGGCCTCGTCGATCGAACCGTCGTCGTTGACGGCGACGCCGTAGTCGCGCCGCGCCGCATCGGCCGAGATGAAGCCGAGCTTCACGTCGCTCGCCACGACACCCGCCGGCCGCCGCCGCGGATTGCCCAGCCCGCCGCCGCCCGGCATCTCGATGATCACGCGGTCGTTCTTCGGCACGGTCTGCACGCCCATGCCGCGCAGCTTCTTGCCCGAGGCGAGGCTGACGACGCCGTTGGCGCCGTTCTGGCCGCCGTCGCGGCCGCGCGGCGGATGATCGACGCGGTCATAGTAGGCCGAGATCGAGAAGGGCGCCTTGTCGAGCGACGACACTTCCATGATCTGGCCGAGGCCGCCGCGGAACTCGCCGGCGCCGCCGGAATCCTGGCGGTATTCCTTCTTCCAGACGAGCAGCGGCGACACCGCTTCGTTGACCTCGATCGGCACGTTGCGCACGCCGCTCGGGAAGGCAGTGGCCGAGAGCCCGTCGCGGCCGGGTCGGGCGCCGGTGCCGCCGGAGTGGAAGCTCATCACCGTGAAGGGCTGCGCGTTCACCGTCTCGGCGGGATCGCCATCGGTGCTGCCGGGGCCGCCCAGCGCCATCAGGTTCCACAGGCAGGAGGTGCCTTCGGCCGGCACCTCGCCGCCCAGCGCCTGGTGCAGGCAACCGAACATCACGTCGGGCAGCATCTGGCCGGTGACGTGGCGCGTGGCGACCGGCGCCGGCTTCTTGGCGTTGAGGATCGAATTCTCGGGCGCGGTGACGCGGATCACCGACAGCGAGCCCTCGTTGTTCGGCACCTTGGGCGCCACGATGCACTTCACGCCGAAGCTCGCATAGGCCTCGGTATAGCAGAGCGGCACGTTGATGCCGTAACCGGAGACGCCCGAAGTGCCGGCGAAGTCGACGTCGATGCCGGTCGGGCCGATCTTCATGGTGGCGACCAGGTCGACCGGCTTGTCGTAGCCGTCGACCGTCATCTTGAACTTGTACTCGCCCGGCTTGATCTTGCGGATCGCCTCGAGCGAGGCGTGCCGCGACTTCTCGAGCACGTGCGTGCCCAGCCGGTCGAGGTCGTCGATGGCGAACTCGTCCATCATCTCGATCAGGCGGCGGCAGCCGATCTCGTTGCAGGTCGCCAGCGAGTAGAGGTCGCCCACCACCTGGATCGGCTCGCGCACGTTGGCGGCGACGATGTCGACCAGCGTCTGGTCGAC
>DASXQC010000273.1:0-3447 GCA_036493235.1 Reyranella sp. | reverse complement strand
CGGACGCAAACGCTTGCATGGTACCGTTTCCTCCAATTGCCTATTTATTGGTGGAAACGGTAGCAGCACGAGCAACCGCAAGGCATCCGGCTAACCGAAAGCTCCCATGCGTTTATAGATGGGCCAGCGGGGCTTCTAGAGCCCGATTGTCTTTGCTGGGAGCGCGGCACTCCAGAGCCGCTCATGGTCTTCCGGGCCAAAAGAGCATGAGAAAAGCGGCACTGGAGTGCCGCGCTCCCAGCAAAGACGATTCATCAAAGGCCGATCAGGCAGCCCGAATCAGATGTTCAAGTTGATTACGGCGCATGCTTCGCTCGCCTTCGCCGGATGATTGCCAACCGCTCCCCTTGCGTAAGCACTCCCGCAAATGGCGATACGTGTCTCAACGCCGTGGCTTCTTCCGACTCTTGTGTTGCCGCGGCCAGCATTGCCTCGATATCGAGCGACAACAGCTTCTCCCATGCCTCCAGATATCGACGACTGCTGGCGTTTCCGTCTTCGACGTCTCTTCGCCAACGGGCGAGATTGCTCCGCACATGCGCCAACAATTCGGGATGCTGGCGCACCTTGCGTGCGACAGCCCGATGCAGTTCCAGACTGGTTGCGTCGATTTCTCGATGCGACGGCATATTCTTATAATACCACCGAAATCGCTCGATTCATGAACGAAGCATCGTATCCAGGGTGATGGATGCGAGTGTCGCCTCGGCAATCTCGTCGATTTCCAGCAGCACGCGCTGCAGGGCGGCGCCGATGTCGGTATTCTCGCCGGGTTCCTTCGCCCGCTGGCCGGGGGCGGGTTCGAACAGGGCGACGATGTCCATCAGGGTCGTGCGCTTGCGGTTGCCGGTGAAGCGATAGCCGCCCGATGCGCCGCGGCCGCCGCGAACGAGACCGGCGTTCGACAAAGTGCCCAGCACCTTCGCGAGATGGTGGTTGGAGACTCCGAAGCGTTCCGCGAGATCGGCGGACGACAGGGTCCGCTCGGGATCGCGCGCCAGTTCGAGCACGGCGTAGAGGCCGAGACGCGTTGCCGTCTGCAGCTTCACGACAAATCTCTCACGAGAGATCTTTGTCGAGCTGCAGCGACGGACCGGCGACCATGCCCTGGGCGCGGAAGAACGAGAGGATCAGGTGGTCCTTGCGATCGACCAGCGTGCGCACGCGTGTGACGCCGTTCTCCCTGAAACGCGCGACCAGCGCGTCGAACAGCGCCGTGCCGACGCCCTTCAGGCGCAGCTTCGGATCGATCTGGATGGCGAACACCCAGCCGGCCGGCGGCTGGCCGAATTCCCAGGCGCGGATCTCGCCGGCGATGAAGCCGGCCAAGGCACCCTTCTCCTTCTCGGCGAGCAGGAAATGGCGGCCCGGGGCCAGCATTTCGTGCCAATAAGCCGGCTTCTCCGAACCGGTGAGACGCGCGTCCAGGGCGGAAATTGCCGGCAAATCAATGGGTTGAACGGGGCGGATCGAGACCATGGTCCTGGGAGCAGAATGCGCTTGCAGGTGGGAAAGTAAATAGGTATTTCAGTACCGAATTACAGAAATAGGGAACGCCATGGCTGATGCTGCCGCGCCCATCGATTTCCGCACCGAGCCCAACCGCTACAAGCACTGGAAGCTCACGACCGAGAACGGCGTCGCGTACCTCACCATGGACGTGAACGAGGATGGCGGCCTCAAGCCCGGCTACAAGCTGAAGCTCAACTCGTACGACCTGGGCGTCGACATCGAGCTGGCGGATGCGGTGCAGCGCCTGCGCTTCGAGTATCCCGAGATCGGCGCGGTGGTGATCCGCAGCCAGCGCGACCGCATCTTCTGCTCCGGCGCCAACATCAACATGCTTGGTCTGTCGACGCACGACCACAAGGTCAATTTCTGCAAGTTCACCAACGAGACGCGTCTCGCCATCGAGGACGCGACCGAGCATTCCGACCAGACATACATCTGCTCGATCAACGGCATCGCCGCCGGCGGTGGCTACGAGCTGGCGCTGGCGTGCGACCAGATCCTGCTGGCCGACGACGGCTCGAGCGCGGTGTCCCTGCCCGAGCTTCCGCTGCTTGCCGTGCTGCCCGGCACCGGCGGGCTGACACGGCTGGTCGACAAGCGCCTGGTGCGGCGCGACCATGCCGACTTCTTCTGCACCACCGCCGAAGGCATGCGCGGCAAGCGTGCCCAGCAATGGCGCCTGGTGGACAAGCTGATCCCACCGAGCAAGCTCGCCGACGAGACGAAGAAGATCGCCGAGGACGTTTCCGGCAAATCCAGGCGCCCGAAGGATGCCAAGGGCATCGCCCTGCCCGACGTCGAGCGCACCTTCGACGGCGACACGCTGCGCTATCCGCATCTCACGGTCGAGATCGATCGCGAGCGCCGCGCCGCGCACTTCCGCGTCAACGGCCCCTCCTCTGCGCCGCCGGCCGATGCATCGACGGTCCACGCGCAGGGCGCCGCCTTCTGGCCGCTCGCGCTGGCCCGCTCGATCGACGATGCGATGATGCATCTGCGCCTGAACGAGACTGAGATAGGCACCTGGGTGTTGCACAGCCAAGGCGATGCCGCGCTGGTCGAGGCCTACGACACGCTGCTGGCCAAGGAGTCCAACCACTGGCTGGTGCGCGAGATCGTGCTCTACTGGAAGCGTACCCTGAAGCGGCTCGACGTGAGCTCGCGCAGCCTGATCGCACTCGTGGAGCCGGGTTCGTGCTTCGCCGGCACGCTGTTCGAATTGGTGCTGGCGGCCGACCGCTCCTACATGCTGGACGGCGTGTTCGAGGGCTCGAACCTGCCGGCCGCGGCGATCAAGCTGACCACCATGAACTTCGGCCCCTACCCGATGGGCAACGGCCTGACGCGCCTCGGCACGCGGTTCCTGTCGGAGCCTGCCCACGTTGACGAACTCAAGGACGAGATCGGTGACGCGATCGATGCCGAAGCCGCCGATGCGCTCGGCCTCGTCACCTTCACGCCCGACGACATCGACTGGGAGGACGAGGTGCGCCTCGTTCTCGAGGAGCGTGCCGGCTTCTCGCCCGACGGGCTTATCGGCATGGAGGCGAACCTGCGCTTCGCCGGCCCCGAGACGATGGAGACCAAGATCTTCTCGCGCCTCTCGGCCTGGCAGAACTGGATCTTCCAGCGGCCCAACGCCACCGGACCGGAGGGCGCGCTGAAACTCTACGGCACCGGCAAGCAAGCCAAATACGACCGCAAGCGCGCTTAGGAGGCAACCATGGCCATCGATTACACCCAGCGCATTCCCAACAACGTCGATCTCTCGTCCGACCGCCGCCTGCAGCGCGCGCTCGAGAACTGGCAGCCGCGCTTCCTCGACTGGTGGAAGGACATGGGGCCGGACGGCGCGCTGAACTACGACGTCTACCTGCGCACCGCGATTTCGGCCGAGGCCAACGGCTGGGCCAATTTCGGCTACGTGAAGATGCC
>DASXQC010000272.1:0-6500 GCA_036493235.1 Reyranella sp. | reverse complement strand
CATCGACCCGACCGAGGGCGATCCTGCCGAAGCGCTGCGCAAGATGGGCGGCGCCAAGGCGATCCTGGCGACCGCCACCAACGCCGGGGCGATGAAGTCGGTCGCGGGCGGTCTTGGCGCAAACGGCACGATGATGATCATTGGCGCCGTACCCTCCCTCGCCATCAACCCGCTCGACATGATCTTCAAGAGCTCGTCGGTGCGCGGCTGGTACTCAGGCGTGGCGGCCGATTCCGAGGACACGCTGCGGTTCAGCAAGCTCCAAGGCATCAAGCCGTTGATCGAGACCTATCCGTTCGACCAGGCGCAGGCGGCGTACGACCGCATGGTGAGCGGCAAGGCGCGCTTCCGCGTCGTCCTGAAGATGGCGTGAGGCGCCTGCATGTTGCCGAAGAATGCTGCAAAGGTCGGCCCGCGCTATCCGCAGGTCCTCGTTCTCGTGGGCGCCACGGGTGATCTGTCGCGGCGGAAACTGCTGCCGGGATTGTTCCATCTCGTCAGTTCCGGCTTCATCCCGGCCTGTCGGATCATCGGCGTCTCGCTGGAAGAGTTCGACGCCGACGGCTTGCGCAAGATCGCCCGGGAAGCGCTCGACCAATTCTCCAGCCACAAGGTGAGCGAGGCCGACTGGGCCGCGTTTTCCCAGATCCTGGACTACGTCCCGATGTCGGCCGGCCCGGTTGCCCTGAAGGCTGCCGTCGAGGCGGCCGAGGTCTCCCTCGCCGGCGAGAGCCGTCGTATCCATTATTTGAGCGTGCCGCCTGCCGCCGCCCTGCCGGCAGTCCGGCTGCTGGCCGAAGCGGGGCTCGTCGAGCGCAGCCGCGTCATCATGGAGAAGCCCTTCGGCACCGACCTCGCCAGCGCGGTGTCGCTGAACGCCAGGCTGCATGAGGTCTTCGCCGAGGAGCAGATTTTCCGGATCGACCACTTCCTGGGCAAGGAAGCGGCGCAGAACATCCTGGCGTTCCGCTTCGCCAACGGCCTGTTCGAGCCGATCTGGAACCGCAACTTCATCGATCACGTGCAGATCGACGTGCCCGAGACGCTGGGCCTCGGCACGCGTTCCGCCTTCTATGAGGCGACGGGCGCGTTCCGCGACATGGTGGTGACCCATCTGTTCCAGATCCTCGCCTTCGTGGCGATGGAGGCGCCGACGTCGCTCGAGCCGGCGCCGATCAGCGAGGAGAAGAACAAGGTCTTCCGCAGTCTGTCCGTGATCGAGCCGAAGAATGTCGTGCGCGGGCAATATGCCGGCTATCGGTCGGAGGCGGGCATCGATCCCGAATCGGATACCGAGACCTTCATCGCCCTGAAGTGCGGCATCGACAACTGGCGCTGGGCCGGCGTGCCGTTCTTCCTGCGCACCGGCAAGAAGCTCGCCGAAGGGCAAAGGATCATCTCGCTGGCCTTCCGGGAACCGCCCAAGAGCATGTTTCCTGCAGGCTCCGGTGTCGGTGCGCACGGACCGGACCATCTCACCTTCGACCTCGCGGACGCCTCGAAGATGTCCTTGTCCTTCTACGGCAAGCGCCCCGGCCCGGGCATGCGGCTGGACAAGTTGAGCATGCAGTTCGCGATGCACGACACGGGCTGGATCGGCGACGTCCTCGAGGCCTACGAGCGCCTGATCCTGGATGCGATGCGCGGCGACCACACGCTGTTCACCACGGCCGAGGGCATCGAGCGCCTGTGGGAAGTGTCGCTGCCGCTGCTGGAGTCGCCGCCGCCCGTCCGGCTCTACCAGCCGGGCTCCTGGGGGCCGATGTCGATCCACCAGCTCATTGCTCCTCACGCTTGGCGCCTCCCCTTCGAACGCACCTGGCGGGACCCCAATCGTTCGGGCGCCTGATTCGCCCGGCGCCACCTCCCTCGCCTTGCGGGGGAGGGATACGGAACTCAACCCAATCCTTTAAACTTGGAATCCGTGTGCGAACGGATCGCGCTCGTCGACGAAGATGGTGTTGATGCCGTGCTGGCGCGCCCAGCCGGAGATCGAGGGCACGATGGCGTCGTAGTTGCCGACCTTGGCCGTCGCCTCGACGCGGCCGTCGAACAAGGAGCCGATGATGCTCTCGTGCACGAAGTCGTCGCCGGTCCTGAGCGTGCCCTTGCCGGCGAGCTGGGCCATGCGTGCCGAGGTGCCGGTGCCGCACGGGGAGCGGTCGATCGCCTTGTCGCCGTAGAACACGGCGTTGCGCGCGTGCGCACGTTTGTCGCGCGGCTTGCCGGTCCACATGATGTGGCTGACGCCGCGGATCGTCTCGTTCTCGGGATGGACCGGCTGAATCTTCTCGTTCATCAGCCGGCGCACGATCGGCGACAGGCGCAGCACGTCGCCGGCGGACATCGACTCCAGCCCGGCGAAATTCTTCTGCGGCTCGAGGATGGCGTAGTAGTTCCCGCCGTAGGCGACGTCGAACGAGAGCTCGCCCATGCCGGGCACGTCGATCACCACGTCGGTCGCGGCGAGATACGAGGCAACGTTGGTGATGCGCACGTTCTCGACGAAGCGGCCCCGCTGGTCGTAGCGCGCCACCACGCGGCCGGCCGGCGCATCTATATTGAGCACGCCCGGCGTCGCCGGTGTCACCAGCCCGTTCTCGATCGCCATCGTCACAGTGCCGATCGTGCCGTGGCCGCACATCGGCAGGCAGCCCGACACCTCGATGAACAGGATCGCGATGTCGCAATCGTCCCGCGTCGGCGGATAGAGGATCGAGCCCGACATCACGTCGTGCCCTCGCGGCTCGAACATCAGCGCCTTGCGGATCCAGTCGTGGTTCGCGAGGAAGTCGAGCCGCCGCTCGCTCATGGTCGCGCCCTTGAGCAACGGGCCGCCGCCCGACACCAGACGCACCGGGTTGCCGCAGGTGTGGCCGTCGAGGCAGGAGAAGGTGTGCACGGACATATCGGGCTCAGATGATTCGCTTGTGATAGCAGACCACGCGCTCGCTCTCGGCAAAGCCGAGGGCTTCGTGCATGGCCTGGCTGTCTTCGTTGTCGATCTCGGTGTCGGAGGCAAGCTCGCGGCAGCCCTGCTCGCCCGCCCACGCCTCGACCGCGCAGCAGAGGAGACGGGCTGCGCCGCGACGGCGCCATTCGCGCCGGACGTAAATGCCTTCGAGGAAGGCGACCGGCGAGGTCGAGCAGCCGTTGACGTAGTCGACGCGCACCGTCGCTTCGGCGAAGCCGATCGTCCGCGCCTCGGCGCGCAGGAGGAAGGCAATAGCCGCCGGCTTCTTGACCAACAATGCCGCAGCTTCGCGTTCGAGCTCAGCGTGCATTGCGTGCGGCCACAACGCGGCGCGCATCGCCACCCAGTCGCCGATCGTTGCCTCGGTTGCACGCTCCACGATCATCATCGTCTCAACACTAAAACGGTACCGGTTTTCATGGAATCGCCTTTTGTCCCCGGCGAAAGAGACTCCACAGGACGCTCGACACCCAGCCTTGTCTTACTTCGTCCTGACAGCGCGGTGAAAAAAATTATCGGCGACAGGCACATCGCGTGGGGAGACGGGCACGCTCCGCACCGTAGCGACCCTTAAGGGAGAACCCCCAGCAACGTGAGGTAGCCCATGTCGTTCACCAAGCTGACTCTTCTGTCGACCGCCGCGTCCGCCGTGTTCATCGTCGGTGCCGTCGGACCTTCCTTTGCCGCGACGGCCTGGCAGAATTCCCATCCGCGCCGTGTCGAGGTGAATCATCGCCTCGGCAACGAGAACCATCGCATCAACCAGGACCGTCGCGACGGCGAGCTTTCGCGCGGCCAGGCGCGGCAGCTCCACCGCGACGATCATCAGATCCGCCAGGAAGAGCGCGACATGGCGGCCCCGGATCACGGGCATCTCACCCGTGCCGATCAACGCGTTCTCAATCATCAGGAGAACCGGGTGAACCGCCAGACCAACCGCGACACGTCGCATTGGGCCGACGCCCATGGCCGTCGTGACGAGGTCAACGACCGGCTGGAGAACCAGGGCCGCCGCATCAACGCCGAGTATCGCGAAGGCGAGATCTCGCACGGCCAGGCGCAGCAGCTCCATCGCGACGATCGCCAGGTCGCGCAGGAGGAACGGTACATGGCTGGCCAGGACAACGGCCACATCACCCGTGGCGAGCAGGGCATGCTGAACCAGCAGGAGAACGGGATCAGCCACGAGATCGGCCGCTAGTCATCGCAACGCCGGCGGAAGCACCCGGCCGCAAGGCCGGGCGCTTTCGCGCGTCAGGCTGCCACGAGGAAGCGCTCGACCTCGCGCGCGCCGTCGAGCCGCACGACCTTCTTGCCCTTGCCGTAGGACTCCGTGTCGACAGCGAAGCGGCGGCGGTTCCGGCCGTGGGTCTTGATGGCATAGAGCAGGATCGACTGCCGGGTGAAGAAGGAGCGCACCAGGGACTCGGTGTTGCCGCTGCCCCAGAGATTCTCCCGGGTCACCGAGCGACGCAGCGTCCGCCAGAACAGCCGCCAGATCACCAGAGGGAACGGCAGGTCGAGCCAGACCAGGGTGTCGGCCGCACCCCAGACGAGATCACGCACCGAAGGGTAGTTGCCGACGACGATCCAGTCGCCGTCGTGGATCTCGCGCTCGACGCGATGGCGTAGGAGCTCGACCGGCGCCGGCTGCCAGCCGGGGCCCCAATTCAACTGGTCGAGCTCGATAACGCGCAGGCCATGGCGCACCGCGAGCTTCTCCGCCAGCCAGCTCTTGCCCGACCCCGTGGTCCCGAAGATGACAACGCGCCGCATAGCGCACGGACTGTAGCGTCCGGCGCTGCGCCAGCGTAGGGTTGCCGCCGCCTTCGAAGGAGCGTCGATGTCGCAGTTTCTGTTCCGGAATTTCAACGTGCTCGACCCGCGCTGGGACGAGCCGCGCGGCGGCTACGAGGTGCTGGTCGAGGGCGACACGATCAAGCAGGTCTCGAACCGGTCGATCAAGGCGAAGAACGCCCAGGTGATCGACGGCGGCGGCAAGCGCACGCTGATGCCGGGCCTGATCGATTGCCACGTCCACGTGTTCCTGACCGAGGTGAACATCCGCCATCTCGAGGCGGTGCCGCTGACCCTGCTCACCGCCAAGTCGGCCGAGCTGATGCGCGGCATGATCGATCGCGGCTTCACCACGGTGCGCGACACCGGCGGCGCCGACTGGGGCATCAAGACCGCCGTCGAATCGGGCCTTATTCCCGGTCCCCGCCTGTTCATTTCGGCCAAGGCGATCGGCCCGACCGGCGGTCATTCCGATTCCCGCCGCCGCAC
The DNA here is from genome assembly GCA_036493235.1 of Reyranella sp. Lineage (GTDB taxonomy): Bacteria > Pseudomonadota > Alphaproteobacteria > Reyranellales > Reyranellaceae > Reyranella. The sequence continues at coordinate 1,240 of DASXQC010000272.1, read as the reverse complement.
CGACTACCAGCAAGCCTCCTGCGGCTGCTGCAACGCCATGGTCTACGTGATGGCGACGGCCGACGGCGCCGACGAGGTGCGCAAGTGCGTGCGCGAGCAGATGCGGCAGGGCGCCGACCAGATCAAGATCATGTGCTCGGGCGGCGTCGCCTCGCCGTACGATCCGCTCGATTCGCTGCAATTCTCCGAGGCCGAGATCGCCGCGGCGACCGACGAGGCCAAGGCGTTCGGCCGCTATGTTCTGGCCCATGCCTACACGCCCGAGGCGATCACCCGCGCCATGAACAACGGCGTGCGCACCATCGAGCACGGCAACCTGATCGACGACAAGTCGGCGCGGCTGATCAAGTCCAAGGGCGGCTACATGATCGCCAACCTGGTCACCTACTTCTCGATGAAGGAGCGGGCGGCGCAGTTCGGCATGACGCCCGAGATGCTGGCCAAGAACGACATCGTGCTGGACGGTGCGCTGCGCTCGCTGGAGATCTGCAAGAGGGCCGGCGTGAAGGTGGGCTACGGCACCGACCTCCTGGGCGCCCTGCAGGTCGACCAGAGCCTGGAGTTCATCCATCGCGCCAAGGTGCTGAAGCCGATCGAGATCATCCGCCAGGCCACCTCGGTCGGCGCCGAGATCCTGCGCATGGACGGCAAGCTCGGCACGATCAAGGAAGGCGCGCTCGCCGACCTGATCGCCGTCGACGGCAATCCCGTGAAGAAGCTCGAGCTCTTCCTCGACCGGGGCAAGCACCTGCCGATGATCATGAAGGGCGGGCAGTTCCATAAGAATGCGCTGAAGTAGAAGCAAATCGCGCTTTCCCCCTCCCTACCCTCCCCCGTGTGACGGGGAGGAGGAAAAGGACTCCCTCCCCCGTCAGACGGGGGAGGTGGCCCGAAGGGCCGGAGGGGGAGAGCCCCGGAGAAGGCGTGTGATGTTCCTGTTCAAGAATCTGAATCTCCTCGATCCGAACTGGAAGGAGGCGCGGGGCGGCTACGAGGTGCTGGTCGAGGGCGACACCATCAAGGAGGTGTCGTCGAAGCCGATCCGCGCGCGCTCGGCGCGGGTGATCGATTGCGGCAAGCGCACGCTGATGCCGGGGCTGATCGACTGCCACGTGCACACCCATCACAGCGAGGTCTACATCAACCGCATGGAGGCGGTGCCGCTGACCTTGATGATGGCGCGCTCGGCCGGCCGCCTGAAGCGCATGCTCGATCGCGGCTTCACCACGGTGCGCGACGC
>DASXQC010000271.1:0-8555 GCA_036493235.1 Reyranella sp. | reverse complement strand
CCGAGCGCCATCTCGACGCCCGACAGCGTGCCCATCAGCATCAGGTCGTTGAAGTCGCCGAGATGGCCGATGCGGAACACCTTGCCCGCGACCTTGCTGAGGCCCTGGCCGAGCGAGAGGTTGAAGTTCTCCAGCGCGACCCTGCGGAATTCGTCGGCGTTGTGGCCCTCGGGCAGCACGATCGCGGTCAACACGCTCGAATAGGCCTTGGAATCGTGGCACAGGATCTCGAGGTCCCAGGCGTTGACCGCTGCACGCGTGGCCTCGGCATGGCGGGTGTGGCGGGCAAACACCGCGTCGAGGCCCTCCTCGAGGAGCATATCGCAGGCCTCGTTGAGGCCGTAGATCAGGTTGGTCGCGGGCGTATAGGGGAACCAGCCGTTGGCGTTGGCCGTCAGCATTTCCTCCCAGGCCCAGAACGACTTCAGCATCTTGCTGTTCTTCGATGCCGCGACGGCTTTCTCGCTGACCGCGTTGAAGCTGAGGCCGGGCGGCAGCATCAGGCCCTTCTGCGAGCCCGCCACCGTGACGTCGACGCCCCAGGCGTCGTGGCGATAGTCGATCGAACCCAGCGAGGAGATCGTGTCGACCAGTAGCAGCGCCGGATGCCGGGCCGCGTCGATCGCGCGGCGCACCGCCCCGATGTCGCTGGTGACGCCGGTCGAGGTTTCGTTATGGACGATGCACACTGCCTTGATGGTGTGGCCGGCGTCCTCCTTCAGGCGCTTCTCGATCGCCACGGGATCGGCGGGCTTGGTCCAGTCGCCACCCATGAACTCCGACTTGATGCCGAGCTTGTCGGCCATCTTCTTCCATAGCGAGGCGAAATGGCCGGTCTCCCACATCAGCACCAGGTCGCCCGGCGACAGCGTGTTCACCAGCGCCGCCTCCCATGCCCCCGTGCCCGACGCGGGATAGACGATCACCGGCTGCTTGGTCTGGAAAACCTGCCGGACGCTGCGCAGCACCTTCTTGGCCAGGGCATTGAATTCCGGTCCGCGGTGGTCGATGGTCGGATTGTCCATTGCCCGCAGGATGCGGTCGGGGACGTTGGTCGGTCCGGGAATCTGCAGGAAATGCCGGCCGCTGGGATGAGAATTCAGGCGCATCGCGCTAGTCTAGACCGGTGACATCCCTGGAACAAACGCTCCGCAGCACGATTAAGGGCGACGTGCTCTTCGATAAAACCTCGCGCGGCCGCTATTCGATCGACGCCTCGATCTACCAGATCGAGCCCGTCGGCATCGTCGTGCCGAAGGACGAGACCGATCTGGCCTTGGTGCTCGACGTGGCGCGCGACGCCAAAGCTGCGATCCTGCCGCGAGGCGCCGGCACCTCGCAGTGCGGCCAGACGGTGGGCGAGGCGCTGATCGTCGATTTCTCCAAGTACATGCGCAACGTCGTCGGCTTCGACAAGGATCGCGCCGAGGTGCACGTCCAGCCCGGCGTGGTGCTCGACCAGCTCAATGCCTGGCTCAGGCCGCACGGCCTCTGGTATCCGGTCGACGTCTCGACCTCGGCGCAATGCACCCTGGGCGGCATGGCCGGCAACAACTCCTGCGGCAGCCGGTCGATCCGCTACGGCAACATGGTGCACAACGTCGCCGGCCTGGACGTGATCCTGGCCGACGGCACGCGGGCACGCTTCGATTCCAAGCGGCCGGAGGACATGCAGCCCGCCGTGCGCGCCATCGCCGACAAGGTGGCGGCGCTGGCCTTCGCCGAGCGTGACGAGATCGAGCGCATGTTCCCGAAGGTGCTGCGCCGGGTCGCGGGCTACAACCTCGACATCTTCTTCCCGCAGTCGGAGCGGCCCTACACGCTCGACAACTCGGTCAACCTCGCACACCTGCTGGTGGGCAGCGAGGGAACGCTCGCGGTCACCGAGCGGCTGACCTTGAAGCTATCGCCGCTGCCCAAGCACAAGACACTGGGCGTCGTGAACTTCCCGTCCTTCTACAAGGCGATGGAGTCGGCGCAGCACATCGTCAAGCTGAAGCCGGTCGCGGTCGAGCTGGTCGATCGCACCATGATCGAGCTGGCGCGCGCCAACCCCGCCTTCCGGCCGGTGATCGACGCCGCGCTGATCGGCAAGCCCGAGGCGATCCTGCTGGTCGAGTTCGCCGGCGCCGAGCGTGAGGACCAGCTGCGCGACCTGAAACGCCTGGTCGAGCTGATGGGCGATCTCGGCCTGCCCGGCGGCGTGGTCGAGATGACCGAGCCTGGCCCGCAGGCGGCGCTGTGGGAGGTCCGCAAGGCCGGCCTCAACATCATGATGTCGATGAAGGGCGACGGAAAGCCGGTCTCCTTCATCGAGGACTGCGCGGTGCCGCTGGAGCATCTGGCGGACTACACGCAGCGCCTCACCGAGGTGTTCGCCAAGCATGGCACGCGCGGCACCTGGTACGCCCATGCCTCGGTCGGCACGCTGCATGTGCGGCCGATCCTCGACATGCGCAATGACGGCGCGGCCAAGATGCGCGCGATCGCCGAGGAAGCCTCGGCCATGGTGCGCGAGTACAAGGGCGCCTATTCGGGCGAGCATGGCGACGGGCTGGTGCGCTCGGAGTGGGTGAGCTGGCAGTTCGGCCCGCGCCTCACCAAGGCATTCGAGTCGATCAAGGAGCTGTTCGATCCGGAGAACCGGCTCAATCCGGGCAAGATCGTGCGGCCGTCGAAGATGGACGACCGCTCGCTGTTCCGTTTCAAGCCGGGCTATCAGGGCATCAAGTACAAGCCGGCGCTCGACTGGTCGGCGTGGAACGTCCAGAACGATCCGCGCACGGAAGAGCTCACCGAGCCGGGCAGCGGCGGCGATCCGACCGGCGGCTTCATCAAGGCCGCCGAGATGTGCAACAACAACGGCCATTGCCGGAAGTTCGACGCCGGCACGATGTGCCCTAGCTTCCGTGTCACGCGCGACGAGATCCACCTGACGCGCGGCCGCGCCAATACGCTTCGGCTCGCATTGTCGGGCCAGCTCGGCAAGGAGGCGATGACCTCCGTTGCGGTGGCGCAGGCGATGGACCTGTGCGTGAGCTGCAAAGGCTGCAAGCGCGACTGCCCGACCGGCGTCGACATGGCCAAGATGAAGATCGAGGTCCGCTCGGCGCGGCGCATGAGCAAGGGCCTGAGTCTACGGGACCGGCTGATCGGCGACCTGCCGGCGATGGCGCCCTACGCGCGGCGGCTGCCCTGGCTGTTCAACCTGGCGGGGCTGGTGCAATCGTTCGCGGGCTTCGCCAAGAACCGCTCGCTGCCGAAGTGGCGCGGCGACACCTTCCTGGCGACGACCGATGTCGATGCCGACGATGCAACGGTGGTGGTCTTCGCCGACACCTTCTCGAACAACTTCGAGCCGGAAATCCTGCACGCCGCGCGGCGCGTGCTGGAAGCGGCCGGTCATCGCGTCGCCGTCGCCTGGCCCGGAATCGGCCAGCGCGCTTTGTGCTGCGGCCGCACGTATCTGGCGACAGGTCAGGTCGGCAAGGCGCGTGACGAGGCCAAACGGCTGATCGAGGCAGTCTATCCATATGTCCAGAAGGGCGTGCCGATCATCGGGCTGGAACCGTCATGCCTGTTCACCCTGCGCGACGAGTTCCTGTCGCTGGGCCTCGGCGAGCCGGCGCGCAAGACGGCGGAGAATGCCTTGCTGTTCGAGGAATTCCTGGCGCGCGAAAAGAAGGCCGGCCGGCTGTCGCTGAACCTCAAGGGGCTCGAGCAGAAGACCGCGCTGCTGCACGGCCATTGCCACCAGAAGGCGTTCGGCGCGATGAGCGCGGTGCAGGAGGCACTGGCGCTGATTCCTGACCTCGCCGTGAAGCCAATCGAGTCGAGCTGCTGCGGCATGGCCGGCAGCTTCGGCTACGAGGCCGAGCACTACGACACCTCGATCGCCATGGCCGAGCTGTCGCTGCTGCCCGCGGTCCGTCAGGCCGACAAGGACGCGCTGGTGGTGGCCGACGGCACGTCTTGTCGCCACCAGATCGCCGACGGCACCAGCCGCCAGGCCCTGCACGTTGCCCAGATTCTCGACCGCGCGCTGGCATGACCCTGCTGGCCGGCTTCAAGGTGGTACAGATCGGCAGCGGCGCGGCCGCCGCGGTGTGCGGTCGGCTATTGGCCGACGTCGGAGCGCAGGTGACCTGCATCGATTCGGCCACCGGCACGACGCTGTTGGCCTATCTCAATCACTGCAAAGCCATCGCCACGTCCGAGAGCTTGGCATCGGCTGATCTGATCGTGCGCGAGGGTCAGTCCGATGTAGCCGAACTGCGGCGTGTCAATCCGTCGGCGACGATCGTCATGATCTCTCCCTATGGCGAGACGGGTCCCAAGGCCGACGATCAGGCGACCGACCTGACACTGTTCTTTGCGAGCGGCATTGCGCGGCAGCTGACGGGGCAGGTCGACGATCTGTCCGAGGCGCCGATCCGTCCCGTCGGCGAGCAATCCGCCTTCATTGGCGGATTGGCGGCGGCGTGTGCTGGCATGAACGCGGCGCTGGGCAACCAATCCGGCGCCACCATCGACGTGTCTATCCAGGAAACCTTGGCGACGTTCTCCGTGACCGAGCTCGCGCGGGCTGGCCGCAACGGCAAGAGCTGGGACCGCAAGCGCGTTGGTGACGGCAACGGCGCGACCGTCACGATCCTGCCGGCGAGCGACGGCTATGTCGCGATCTCTCCGCGCGAGGAGAAGCAGTGGACGGCATGGCTGAAGGCGATGGGCTCACCTGACTGGGGCACCGATCCGCGCTTCGTCCCCAAGGCCAATCGCGTGAAGAACTGGGATGCCCTGCATGCGCTGATGTCGCAATGGAGCCGGCAGCACGACAAGCAATCGATCGCGGATGCGGCGCAGCGCGAGCACGTGCCGAGCTTTCCCTTGCGCGAAGTGTCGGAGCATCTCGATACACCGCAGATGCAACACCGCGGCTACTACCGGCCCGGCAAGATCGACGGACGCGCTGTTCAACTTCCGGGCCTGCCGTTCGGGTTGAGTGTCGCGGCATCGAATCGCAAGCAACCAAAGCGGACGGGTCCGATGCCGCTGTCCGGAGTCCGGGTGCTCGATTTCAGCTGGGTGATCGCCGGACCGACCACGACACGCTATCTCGCGGCGATGGGGGCGGAGGTCATCAAGATCGAGGCGCCCTCCGGCGATCCCGGACGCGCCACGGAACTGCACGCGGTACTCGGCCAGGCGAAGAAGAGCGTCGTCCTCGATCTGAAGAAGCCGGAAGCGCTCGAGATCGCGCGCGCGCTGGCGGCGAAATCCGACATCCTGATCGAGAACTACGCCACCGGCGTGATGGACCGGCTCGGCCTGGGCGCGGATGCGCTGAAGGCGATCAATCCGGGCCTCATCTACATCTCCGCCTCGGGGATGGGCCGGACGGGCCCGGAGGCCAAAGCGGTCGCGTATGGCACGCTGCTGCAATGCTACGCCGGATTTGCCGGCCTCAACCGCCATGCCGATAGAGCGCCGCGGGTCGGCCTCGCCTGGCTCGATCCCATGTGTGGCCTGATGCTGGCCTTCGTGGCCGCCGCGGCGCTGTGGCATCGGCAACACGAAGGCGGCGTGGCGCGCGTCGACTTCTCGATGATCGAGGCGATGCTGTGGACGATGGCTGAGCCGTTGATCGCGACCCAACTCGGCACGCCGCCGAAGCCGATGGGCAATACCTCGGCGCGCCATGTCCTGCACGGTGTATGGCGCTGCTCCGGCGACGACGACTGGATCAGCATCGTCACGCGCACCGGCGAAGAATGGCAGGCGCTGTGCCGTATCGTTCCGGGCGCTACCGACGAGGCCCTGTCCGCTTGGGCCGCGTCTCAATCCTCCGTCACGGCCGCCGAAACGCTGCTCAAAGCCGGCATCCCCGCCGCCGCCCTCGCGCGCACCGCCGATCTAGCGAAGAGCCCGCACCTCGCCGCCCGCGACTTCTGGGAGGATGGGCTGCCCGGCCTGCCCTGGCGCGCCAGCTTTGGCCGTACGACAGGCCCTGCGCCGGCTTTGGGCAGAGACACCGATCAGGTGCTCACCGACGTTCTCGACCTGTCGCCGGAACGCATCGTCGAGCTCGGGACGAAAGGCGCGTTCGGTTAGTTCCTTTGCTGGGCGCGCGCCACCGGAGTGGCGCGCCCCCAGCGCAAGACTAGAATTCGCCGCTGCGATAGGCCTCGTCGAGCCGCTTGGCGTCTTCCTCCGACAGCTCCGGCCAGGCGTCGCCGCGCTTGCGCAGTTTGCCGTCGAAGTTCGGCTTGCGCTTCTCGTTGAACGCCTTGCGGCCTTCCTCGCCGTCCATCGTGGTCTGGATGAGCAGGGAGTTGATCAGGTTCTGGACATGCCAGGCTTGGTCGGTGGGCAGGTCTCCGAAGCGGACCAGGAACTCCTTCATCATGCGCACCGCCGTCGGCGGCAGGGTGCAGATGTGGCGGGCCATCTTCTCCGCCCGCTCGAGCAACTGCGCGTGCGGGACGACCTCGTTGATCAGGCCGATGCGCAGCGCCTCCTCGGCGCCGAGCGGCTCGTCGGTCAGCAGGATCTTCATCGCATCGATGTAGCGCAGCTGCTTGGCGAGCAGACTGGCGCCGGGGCCGTGGCCCAGCCAGCCCTGGGTGAGCAGCGCGAACTTGAAGCGCGCGTGCTCGGCACTGGCGATCCGGATGTCGGTCGACGCCAGCAGGATGTAGAGCCCGGCGCCCGCCGCCCAGCCGTTCACCGCGGCGATCACCGGTTTCCAGACCCGCGGATAGTGGTCGCCCATGCGACCGTCGACGCCGGTCTTCTGGCCATTCACGGTTCCCGCCAGCGGCCAGAAGATCCGCTGAGTCCGCAGAAGCTCGCGCTCCTCCTCGGTGACGTTCTCGCGCGGCGCGAGGTTGTGGCCGCCGCAGAAGTGCGTGTCTCCCTTGCCGGTCAGGATGGCGCAGCGGATCGAGCGGTCCTCCCAGAGGTCGATCCACGCCTCGGAGATCGCGTCCGACGTCGGCTTGTCGAGGATGTTCGCCTTGCCGGGATTGTTGAGCGTGATGTAGGCGACGCCGTCGCGCTTCTCGTAGTCGATGGGCAAGCGATTCTCCATGGGTTTGGGGAACCGTCACTTGCGTCTATGGGCAGGTCAACCGCAATGTTACCCTCTCCGCATGACCCTTCGTCAGGCATGGGCCGCCCTGCCGGCCAGGCTGAAGATACTGGAGCCGGTGCCGTTCTCTTCCGATCATTGGTCGCTGATCGAACGCATGCATGCGACCTTCAACGATCGCGAGGCGCACACTCACTTGCCCATCCCGATCGCCCGCTTTCGCGACGCTGCGACGAGCGGGATTTATGGATATGCGCAGCGGTTCGACGATGTCGAGACGGTGAACGTCAATGATCGTTGGCTTGCAGAGAGGTTTGGCGGCGGCACGCCCGACGCCATGGCGAACTACGCGCGCCTCTACAATGAGGACGTCGATGAGATGATGAGCGTGCTCGTTCCGTCAGCGCGCTATCGAAAAGGGCACTATGCGTACGGCCGATTTACGGTCGCCGCGCCGCACGGCCTGCACACCGATCATAGCGCGGAGGATCCGGGCAGCGCGGGAGAACCGATCTGCATCGCCAGGATCGAGACGCTGGGGACCCATTATGTCACTGGCGACTACAGGGCACAGGACGCCAGAACGCAGAGCATGCTCAAGGCTTTGAGATATTGGATCACCGTTCCCGAGGGCGAACCTGAAAGCATCCTCGACGAGCTGTTGAAGCGGGACGTGATCAAGGCCATCCCGGTCAATCACGTCATGCTGATGGTGGCGGGAAACGGCTCGGAGAATACTCAGGTCACACAGCACATCGCCGCTCGGCCGCCCGACGGCGGACTGCATTCGGCGTTCTTTCAGAGGCAATACAAGGTCACCTAGCGGCGCCGACAATCTTCACGATCTCATCGGCATTGGCCTGCTTGTCGAGAGTGAGGGCGAGCGACTTCAGGCGGTTGATCTCGTCGGGCGCCAGCAGGTCGGCGAGGTTGCCGACGAACTTGCGCTCGACATCCTCGCGCGTGACGGGATTCTCCGGGCTGCCGCGACGGTTCACGATCTCGCGCTCGACGGTGCGGCGGTCGGTCGTGCGCACGCTGATGCGCGCAGCGTGGCGGAAGGCGGCGCCCATTGCCTCCAACTCTTTGTCGACGAACACTTTGATGCGCGGGATGAAGGCCAGGGTCTCGGGATCGGCGATGCGGTCGTCGGTGTAGTCGCGGGCGGTGACGTCGCCGCGCAGTGCCATGACGGCGATGCCGTAGAACATGTTCATCTGCGCCGCCGTCACGCCGGCGGGGCGATAATCCCACGCGGTGTGGACGAAGGTCATGTGGCCGACGCCGATCTCGATCGACTGGATGTCGTGCGCCGTGACGCCAGTCGCGCGCATCGCATCGAGCGCGGCGTGGATGCTGGTGACGTTGGGATACATCTTGAAGCCGACCTTCGCCGCCTCCCAGTCGGTCCCGAGGCCGTCGAGCAGGCGCGCCGGATTGGGCGTGCGTGCGATCGCGCTCAGGA
>DASXQC010000270.1:0-10401 GCA_036493235.1 Reyranella sp. | reverse complement strand
GCACCTTCCTTGAGCTTGCCGGTCAGCTTGAAGCCGACGACTTCCGGAATGACCATCGGCTGCGGCTGGCCGAGCATCGATGCTTCGGCCTCGATGCCGCCGACGCCCCAGCCCAGCACGGCGAGGCCGTTCACCATGGTGGTGTGGCTGTCGGTGCCGACCAGCGTGTCGGGATAGAGAACCGTCTCCTTGCCGTTCTTCTGCTGGAAGACGACTTGAGACAGGAACTCGAGGTTGACCTGGTGGCAGATGCCGGTGCCCGGCGGCACGACGCGGAAGTTGTCGAACGCCATCTGGCCCCAGCGCAGGAACTGGTAGCGCTCGAGATTGCGCTCGTACTCGAGAGCGACGTTCGCCTTGAACGCCGAGTTGTTGCCGAAGTTGTCGACGATCACCGAGTGGTCGATGACGAGGTCGACCGGCACCAGCGGATTGATCTTCTTCGGATCGCCGCCGAGCTTCTCCATCGCGTCGCGCATCGCGGCGAGGTCGACCACCGCGGGCACGCCGGTGAAATCCTGCATCAGCACGCGGGCGCAGCGGTAGTTGATCTCCTTGGTCGACTTGCCGCCCTTCTTCACCCAATCGGCGAAAGCGGCGATGTCCGCCTTCTTGACCGTGGTGCCGTCCTCGTGACGGACCAGGTTCTCCATCAGGATGCGCAGCGAGAAGGGCAGGCGCGAGAGATCGCCGACCTCCTTCTCGACCGCCTTCAGGCTCCAGTAGGTGTAGCTCTTGGCGCCGATCTTGAGGGTCTTGCGGGCCTTGAAACTGTTGGGATGGGCGGCGGCCATTGGGGCTAACTCCTGGAGGACGGGCTGGCAAAAAACGAAGGCAAAATAAGGGTCTGGGCCATGTCAGGCAATCGGCGGGTGCGGGCCTGCCGGGCCTGTGCCAGATTGCAGCCATGCAACGCGTAATCCGGGCGCTGGTCGGCGCATGTGCAGGCCTGATGCTGGGAGCCTGTGCGGGACCGGGCTCGCTGCCGGGCGGCACGAACTGGGATGCCGCCGGGCGGGACATCGATGGGGGTCCGTCCACGGCCAGCGCCTCGTCCGCGGCCCAGAAGACGACCGTGGAGAACCTCAGCCGGATCCTGTCGACCGATCAGCTCTCGCCGGTCGACCGCTCGCTCTATCTCAGCATCCGGGCCTTCCTGTACAGCAAGTTGGGCCGCGAGGAGGACAGCCAGAAGGACGTGGCCGAGATGGCCCGGATCAATCCGAAGGGCTGGCCGATCATGATGTCGCTGGTGATGCCGGGGCTGGCCGGCGGCGGCGACCGCGGCGCGGCGCTCAGGGCGCTGGGCTATGGGCTGCAGAAGAAGCCGAACGACCCCTGGCTGCTGATGGGCCAAGGCCAGGTGCAGATGCAGATTGCCGACTTTGCCGGCGCGCTCGGCACCCTGGACAATGCGGTCGCCAGCGCCGAGACGCCGGCCGAGCGGCGCAACAGTGCCTATTTCCGCGGCCACGCCAACCTCGCCCTGGGCAACTACGAGCAGGCCGCGAGCGACTTCGACGCCTCGATCGCCGGCCAGACCTCGCTCAAGGCCCGGACCCTGGGGGCGCTGTGGCGCTATGCGGCGCAGGTGCACGGCCGGCGCGATGCGCGCGCGGCGCTCGCCCGGGACCTCGGCAACGAGGACCTCGCCGAATGGCCGGGCCCGATCGCGAAATTCCTGCTCGGCCGCCTGCCGGCAGGCGAGCTCGAGGTCGCCGCCGAATCCGACGACGCCGCCAAAAAGACCAACGGCAAGTGCATGGCCGCCTACTTCATCGGCATGGACAACATCCGCCGCGGCGACCGGCAGCGGGCGCGCGAGCAGTTCCAGCTCGCCCAGGCGCGATGCCCGACGATGTCGGAGTACAACTGGGCAGCGTCGAACGAGCTGAAGCGGCTGTAAGGGCATCTTCCGGGGGGAAGATGCGGGCGGACGGCGAAGACCGCCAATACGAAATTGCTCTAGACAACGAAGCCTGGACGTCTGCTCGGCGATGCCATCCGTGGGCGATGCACGTCGTCCTTTCTGGGCCGCCGCCAGCGGCGCCTTGACAGAGGCAGAAGCGCCACTCCATGAACATTCACCTGTACGCGACGGGCGAAATCCAGACGAGCTTTCTGATCGGTTAGGTTGCACAGTGACGCTTGCCCAATTAAATCCCCGCCCAAGGCTAGGCCCGGCGTTACGCACGATGGCAGGCCAGCCCGCTGGGCAATTCGTCTTTCTGGATGTCGGCGCGCGCAGCGGCGGCGAAAGCTACTACGCACCCTTGGCCGGACAGCTCAAGGTCATCGGCTTCGACGACTCTACAGCGGAGGAATGTCAGCCCGGCGATCCGGCTGCCATTCAATACGAGCATCACAACACCATCCTCGCCGGCGAACACGGGCGAGGGAAATTCTTCAAGGCCGCCTGGCCGTTCTCGTCGGGTTTGCACAAGCCCAACATGAACTACTACAGTCGGCTGCCCTGTCGCGACAACATGGTCGTCGTCGAGGAGCTGGACGTCGAGACGACGACACTCGACCGTTTCGCCCAGGGCCTTTCAGACGACCACATCGACTTCATCAAGATCGATGTGGAAGGCGCGGAGCTGGAGGTGCTTCGCGGCGGATCGTCGATGCTACAGGACAAGCGCGTAGTGGGAATCAAGACCGAGTTCTGGTGGGATCCTATCCTGCGGGGGCAGCCGTCCTTCGCCGAGCTCGACATCTTCCTTCGCGCCAACGGCTTCTACCTGTTCGATCTGGAGCTGCACAACTACCAGGCCTACATGCGGTCCAGCCTGCCGGCTGGGAGGCTGCGGGCCGATTCCCAAAATTGGCGCGGTGCGCTCCAGAACGTCAGGCCCGATCGATCACGCTACGGCCAGGCATTGACCGGCGACGCCCTGTATTTTCGTGATCCCGTCAGCGACCGGATCGCGGGTCGATCCACCTTCGTCTGGGACTCGGCGAGCGCGCTGAGGCTCTGCACGTTGTTGGACCTCTTCGACTATGGGGATTGCGCGATCGAGGTGCTGCAGGACTTCCAGCAGCAGGGCGCGGTGGACTTGAATTTCGACGTCGAGTCGGTGATCGACGCATTGACGCCGGAAGTCATGGTCGGTCCTGACAAGAGCCTCGTCCTGAGCTACCAGAAATACCGGTCGATCTCGGAGGACGTCAGGAAGCGAATGGACAAGGAGCAATGCGCTGCGGTCCTGGGGCCGTCTGCTTGATCGGCCGTCGCTTGACCTCCTGCCGCGCATACTGGGGTTAGCAATGTCATTCTTGGCCCGCCTTTTCGGCACGGAACAGAGCGGATTGTCGACCGTGCAGCAGCTCGACCTGAAAAGGCTCAAGGCCATCGCCGCTTCATTGGGCGAAAAGATGAGTGCCTTGGGGCTAAGGGGAAAGGACGGGGCTGAGCAGCTTCAACTGCTCAATCGCTATCTGGGCGAGCGACTGAAGAACGCTTCGTCGCGCGAGCGGGCGCAGATCCAAGGCAAGTTCGCGGCGGCCGACCGCGTCCTGCCGGAAGACGTGAGCGCTGCAAAATCACCGGAAGCGACGCAGGCGATGCAAAGCGTCATCGCGACCGGCTGCGCCGACCTGGGCCAAACCTGGAGCCCGGATCAGGTCCGGGCCATCCATTCGCATCTCGAGACGAAGCGTGTGCTGCTGTGCCACGTGCCCAACATCAGCGACAAGTCGGTCCCGTCGTTGAAGGATGTCCCCGCCGGCGAGAACTACGCCACCTACGAGTTCCTCGACCTGTGGTCCAGTCCGCACATTCTGGAAATGGCCGCGCAAGACAGGTTCCTGGACCTGGCCCAAGCCTATCTCGGCTGCACGCCGACTTTGTATTCGCTCAACGCCTTCTGGTCGCTGCCGAACCGCGAGCCGCATCCCTATTCGCAGCTGTTTCATCGCGACTGGGAGGACTTCCGCTCGCTCGTCGTCTTCACCCTCCTGACGCCGGTCGACACGCCCGAGGAGGGCGCACACTATTATGTCGAGTCATCGCATGCCGTGGATCCGTTCGAGGACGGGCTGAAACGGAAGGGCGTCGACACCACCGACATCCAGATCCTGTCGAGCCGCGACAACAAGGCCATCGCTCCGGTGGCGAGCAGGATCTTCGGGGACAGCGCCCGTCGCTTCGACGGCCCGGCCGGGACTTCCTTCTGTGGCGATGGTTATGGCCTGCATCGCGCCCTTGTGCCCCATTCCCGCCCGCGCCTGTTGTTGTGGTTCCGCTACGGCAATTTCTACAACGAGGCGATGTACACGACGCCGCTGCGCGGCGCCTCGCGGGCTGACGCCGAGCGCGCGCTCGAGCGCATTCCGAAGACACCGCGCCAACAATACGCGTTCAGGTATCTCGTCGACGCGCTTTCGGCAGTCTAAGTACCGGCGAACGCGGGGCTCCGAACTAAGTGAGATCGTGAAGCGCTTTTTGGCTCGGGGGGTCGACCGTGAAGTCGGAGAACAGGACCGAAAGGCCTGCACGCTCCGGCGTACAACACATGGGCCCGACGATATAATGCGCCGATGGCGGGAAGGGGCACAGCCGAACCAGCGGCCATCGTTGCCCATCGATCGACACCTGAAGGCGAAGCACGCTGTTGTCGACGGTTGCCCTGAGCCAGAAATCAGAGGCGTCACCCGGAAACGTACCGGTCGCCCAGTCCGAGTGGCCGACCGTCAGCACACTGCTGAGCATGGCCTCGCCATCGGATATCTCGACGCCCGCCTTGATCCAGGTCTCGTCGTCGATGAGGACCATGAGGCCTGCCTGATCGTACAGGCTCTCATACCGCCCGCGGACACGGAGGCTCGCGGTGAATCCTCCTGTCGTCGTGTATCCGAACAGGTGCCCGCTGTGGCGCGTGAAGCCGTAGTGCGTTTTGGACCAGAAGTCGGTGGCGTGATCGGTAACGACGGCCAGGCCGCTTGGTGACAACTTCCACTCGGCCGGTTCATTGCGCCATTTGCATCGATCAAACATTTCGGCCTCCGCTTTGCAATCCTCCCCATTCAGATGGGGAGGTGTCGGCGTCTAAGCGATTTTCGAGCGAAGCTCGATAACGCATTGCCGACGGAGGGGTCATCGGCGACGACGAGACTGCGGCGCATGACCCCACTGCCCCTGATTACAGCGGCACCTCCCCATTTGAATGGGGAGAAATCCACCGTCACCCCCACCAGCGACATCGGCTGCTGCAAGTGCGGCGGGCGCGCGAGCAGTTCCAGCTTGCCCAGGCCCGCTGCCCGACGATGTTGGAGTACAACTGGGCGGCGTCCAACGAGCTGAAGCGGCGGCATGAGGAGCGGCGCCAATACGAAATGGCTCTCGCACGAAAAGGTCGGGCGTCTGGCCGAACCCGCACCTTCCTGCCGGCTTTTCAGTCCTGCTCCAGCCGCGCTCCGGCGATGGCCAGTTCGCGCCGTGCGAGCGCAATGAGATCGTCGATCGGTTCCGGCAGTCCGGGGGGCCGTGTCTCCAGCCAGGCGATGAAGCGTGTCGCCTCGTTCGTGAAGCGGACGTCGTGGACCGGGTGATCTTCCCAATAGCCGTCGAGCAGCGTGCGCAATACGGGCTTGAGCAGAGTGAGCGTCGTTGGCATCACCGTGTTCAGGGCAGTGATCCGTGTCACGCGATAGAGCGTGCAGTTCGCATCCATGCCGCGCTGCCACACGGCGCGCACCAGACGGTCACGTTCGCGCGCGTTGAGATCGCGGGACGCGAGCGCCGCAACGGGATCGGCGCGCACTGCCAGGCACAGCTTGGGTGAAGCCGCCAGATCGGCATAGGCGCGCTGAAACGCCGCCACGCTCACGGGTGCGTCCTCATGGGCGTGTCTCCCACGCGCGGCGCGCGCGCGTGATGACGTCTGCGACGCCGTCGAAGCCGAGCAGGGGCAGGTAGCTGTCGTGAAATTCAAAGGTGATGCCGCGTAGATTCGGCGCTCGCCCGACCAGGTCGTCCAGCAGATCCCATACCGGCCCTGGAGGCGCACCGGAGTGGCTGTCGGCGTACATGCCGCCGAGTTCCGAACCGTTGGCGATATGGGTCTCCACGACCATGCTGAGGTCGAGCTCATCGAGAAAGCGATGGCCCGAAAAGCCGTAGTTGACCGCATTGCAGTAGAGATTGTGCAGATCGAGCAGCAGTCCGCCGCCGCATTCGGCGCAGAAGCGGTTCAGGAACTCGGCTTCGCGCATGTCCGAATCGTCGAAGGTCACATAGTAGGGGCTGTTCTCGAGCAGGAAGGGTGCCCGTGTCCGCTCGATCACATAACGGGCTCGTTCCACGGCCAGATCGAGGACCTCGCGGTCGAAGGGTGGGGTCAGGGCAAGGCCTGCGGCCGCCGGGCCACCATGCCCTTCGGCGATCGCAACGAAGGCGAGATGCTCGCTCAGCCAGTGCGCACGCCACCGTTCGGCCCAGGCGGCCATTTGCGCAACATAGGCGGCGTCGGTCGAAGTGGCACTCGTGATCGACAGCCCGATATGGTGCGAGACCGTCGGCAGCCGGGACGCCTCCAGCAGGGCGACCCAGCTCGGAATGTCGGTGAACCGGCGTCCTTCGCCGCCGTCCGAACCATGATCGATCCAGAACATGTCCGGCGTGACCGCGAGATAGTCGACCGCGCCGGGCGTGCCTATGAATGGCGCGAGCGCGAGATTGGCCATGATGCCAACCCCGAGATGCGGAGCGTCACGACCGGGATCGGCCTGCGCCATTTGCGCTCGGGTCAGTGGCCGAGCTGCACGTTGATGACGGGATCGAACTCCTCGCGGATGTTGAACGGATGGCCCGAAATGCAACCCGTGCAGCTGCGCGGCAGCTTGGCCAGCGCCGAAAGGTCGGCCTTCGAAAGGGACTTTAGGGCGTCCACCAGCTTGGTGCCCTGGGGCACGGTGAGCTCGATTGTGCCGGTCGTCTTGTTGAAGCTGATGTTGCCATGGTGAGCCATTGGATTCTCCCTATAAGGATACGAGAGCAGGAAAACTATCCGGTCGGCCCGTGCGAGAGTCAATTCAGGTTGTGTTACGCACTGTATTGCAGCCGAAACTTGCGTGTTTCGCGCGTTACGGCGCCCATTCACGTCTTCGCAACAGAAGGTACCGCTGGCGTGCGATTCCAAGAAACCGACGCTCAGCCGATCAGCGCCATCGGGGCGACGAAGCGAGCGATCTCGGACAAAACGTAGGTGGGTTGCTGCAGGTGGGGGCTGTGGCCGCAGTCGGGGACCAGGCGGGTCTCGCAGTAGCCTCCGACCTTGCCGGCGATGATGCCGAGCTGCAGCTCGGTGCCGTAGTCGTCGTCCTCGCCCTGGATCGCCTGCACCGGCACCTCGATCTTCGGCAGCCGGCCGTTGGCGTCCATCGGCTCGAAGCCCGGCGCCACCCAGGCGTCGGACCACAGATGAAAGGCGCGATCGACATTGTCGCCGTGGTAGCGCGCCAGCTTCTCGCGCAGGTCGGTGGTCGCGTAGGCCGCGCGCGCGCGAACAATGGCCTCGAGGCAGACTGATTCATTGACCGCATGCGCGGCCAAGGTCACCACGGCACGCAGCGGCTCGGGGGAATTGGCGGCGTAGTTCAGCGCGATGGTGCCGCCGTCGCTGTGGCCGACCAGAACGCAGTCCTCGATCGCGAGTGCCGCGAGCAGTTTCGGCAGCACCTCGTCGGCCTCGATCTCCATGTACCTGACACCGGGATCGGAAGGCCACGGACTCGACTGGCCGTAGGCGGTGCGGTCGTAGACCACGCCCTCGCATTGCAGGACGTCGCAAAGCTTTTGCGGGAAGTCGCGCCACATCTCGATGCAGCCCAACCCCTCGTGCAGGAACACGAGCATCGTGCGCTCGAGCCCGTCGCTTTTCTGCGGGGTCAGGCGGCGGACCCGCAGGGTGCGGTCGCCGAGATCGAGGAACCGGTCGCTCACACCTCTGCTTTAACCGGGACCGGGCGGCGGGAGAAGGCGCCGATCGCGGCCGGCAGCACGGTGAGGAACAGGCAGGGCGCCAGCAGCATGCCGCCCACCACCACGATCGCCAGCGGCCGCTGCACCTGGCTGCCGATCGCGGTCGAGAAGGCGGCGGGCAGGAGGCCGACGCAAGCCGCCACGCAGGTCATCAGCACCGGCCGCATCTGTTGCCGACAGGTCTCGCGCAACGCGTGCTCGCGCGACAGACCGGCATCAATGAAGCGATTGAAGGCGCCGACCACCATGATGCCGTTCATCGCCGCGATGCCGAACAGGGCGACGAAGCCGATCGCCGCCGAGATGCTGAACGGCATGTCGGCCAGCGTCAGGCTGATGATGCCGCCGACCAGCGCCATCGGGATCGCGCTGCCGGCCAGCAGCGTGTCGGTGAGGTTGCCGAAGCTGACATAGAGTAGCAGCAGGATCAGCGCGATTGCCACCGGTACTGCGATCGACAGCCGGTCGATCGCGGTCTGGAAGTTGGCGAAGTCGCCGGCCCATTCGAGCCGGTAGCCGCTCGGCAGCTTGACCTCCTTGGCGACCCGCTCCTGCGCCTCGAGCACGGCGCCGCCGAGGTCGCGGCCGCGCACCGAGAACTTGACCGGGATGAAGCGCTGCTGCTGCTCGCGGTAGATGTAGAAGGCGCCGCTCGACAGCCCGACCTTGGCGACCTCGCTCAACGGCACCTGGATCACACCGCCTTTGTCGGTCTGCACGCCGATCGCGATGCGCTCCAGCGCCGCCATGTCGTGCCGGTACTTCTCGGCCAGCCGCACCTTCATCGGGAAGTGGCGGTCGCTGCCGTTCTCGTAGAGGTCGCCGGCCGCCTGGCCGCCGACCGCGGCCTGGACGGTGGCGTTGATGTCGCCGGGCGAGAGGCCGTAGCGCGCCGCGCGCTCGCGGTCGATATCGATGCGGATGGTCGGCTGGCCGAGCAGAGGTGGCACGGTGACGTCGGTGATGCCTGGCACCGTCACCAGCACGCGGCGAATCTCGAGCGCGACCTTGCTCAAGTGCTGCAGGTCTGCGCCGCTGATCTTGATGGCGTTCTCCGCGTCGATGCCGGAGGCGGCCTCCTGGACGTTGTCCTGGATGTACTGCGAGAAGGCGAAGTTTACGCCCGGGAAGCCCTTGTTCAGCGCCCGCGCCATCTCGTCGACCAGCTTCACCTTGTCGTAGCCCGGGCGCCACTTCTCCATCGGCTTCAGCGAGACGAAGAACTCGCCGTTGGAGAAGCCGTCTGGATCGGTGCCGTCGTCCGGCCGGCCGTGCTGGGACACGACGGTCTCGACCTCGGGGAAGCCCTTCACCAGGCCGCGCATGCGGTTGACGTAGCCGTTGCCCTCGTCGAGCGAGACCGATGGCGGCAGCGAGGCGCGCATCCAGATGTTGCCTTCCTCGAGCTTGGGCAGGAACTCCAGGCCGACCGAGCTCGCCGCGACGACCGCGATGGCGACCAGCACGACCCCGCCGCCGAGCGTCAGGCCGCGATGGGCCAGCACCGCCTCGCTGACGCGGCTATAGACGCGCCGCAGGCCGCGCACGACCATCGTCTCGACCTCCGAGACCTTGGACGGCAGCAGCAGGGCCGACAGCGCCGGCGAAACGGTGAAGGTGGCGAGCAGGCCGCCCGACAGGGCGTAGGCGTAGGTTCGGGCCATCGGGCCGAAGATGTGGCCCTCGACGCCCGACAAAGTGAACAGCGGCAGGAATCCCGCGATGATGATGGTCGCCGAGAAGAAGATCGGGCGCGTCACCTCGGTCGCGGCCGTGAAGACGATGCTGATCTTGTCTACGGGCCCGTCGTGGTTGCGATGACTGTTCTCGGCGAGGTGGCGGAAGATGTTCTCGACGATGATGACGGTGGCATCGACGATGATGCCGAAGTCGATCGCGCCCATCGACAAGAGGTTAGCCGATTCGCCCGTCAGCACCAGGATCACCACGGCGAACAGCAGGGCGAAGGGAATCGTCGCCGACACGATCAGCGCGCTGCGCAAATCGCCGAGGAACAGCCACTGGATGAAGAAGATGAGCGAAACGCCCATCACCATGTTGTGCAGCACGGTCCGGGTCGTGACGTCGACCAGGGCGCTGCGGTCGTAGATGCGCAGGATCTTCACGCCGGGCGGCAGCAGGTCGGACGCGTTGATCTCGGCCACCGCCTGCTTGACCGCGCGCAGGGTCGGGAGCGTCTCGGCCCCGCGCCGCATCAGCACGATGCCCTCGACGATGTCATTGTCGCCGTCGTGCCCCGCGATGCCAAGCCGCGGCTCGTAGCCCACCGTGATGGCGGCGACGTCGCCCACCAGCACCGGCGCGCCGTCGCGCATCACCAGCATGGTGTGGCGGATGTCGTCCATCGAGCGGATCTGGCCGACCGAGCGGATCACCGCCGATTGCGGGCCGATGTTCAC
>DASXQC010000269.1:0-27120 GCA_036493235.1 Reyranella sp. | reverse complement strand
GCCGTTCTGCACTTGGGCGGTATCCGCTCGCCACTGGACGCGGTGCAGGCCGCCATAGTCGCTGAACGTCGTGCCAAGGAGTCGTGAGTGCCCAAACGAAACGCCGCATACTGGCTGATGAAAGCCGAGGAAGCGCGAACGCGGGCCGACGGGATGCACGATCCATCGGCCAAGGAGACCATGCTCGATATTGCGGCGAGTTACGACTTGATGGCGCAGCGCGCGGAAGCGCGAGAAGTGCGAGCCAGAACGACGGCCAAGAAGCCCCGAACCTCAAATGAGGACACTACCTGACCGCGACGTGCGGAAGCCGCACGAGTAGCCAGCGATCGGCGTGCTGCTGTACTCCAGCAAGGACGAGGAGGTGGTGGAAATTCTATCGCCAGAACGCGCCGGATGGGGGCGGGGCATGAGCTTCCCGTGCTATCCCGCCTACATGACCTCAAGCAGGTTTGTGTTGTCCCACTAGAAGGCTCATTCGTCTTCCTCATCGCCATTGTCCCATTCCAGCGGATCGTAATCGACGAGGCACTGGTAAAGCGGGCGGCCGCGGCGTTCGTCTTCGTCCTGCGGCCCGCGCATCCGCCACCGCGCGCGTTCCTCCCACCATTGCTTCTCCGGCTTTGGCATACCCGGCTCGCGCCGCTTGCGCGGACGTTTCGGCTTTGGCTTGGGCTCTGACGCGGGCGTAGCAGGCGGCGTCTCCGCCGGCGCGTTCGCCTCGATCACCGGTTCCGGTTCGGGTGGCGGCGGCCGCAGCTTCGCCTCTTCGGCGATGCGCCTGGCTACCTCGGCCGCTCGCTTCGCCTTGTCCGCGGCCTCTCGCGTCGCACGCGCGTTGATCTGGGCGGCGGCGCTGCCGGGGTACTGGGCCAGTCGTTCGGCCGCCGCCTTCGCCGCGCGCTCGGCGAGGATCGCCTCGTCGTCGGCGTCCCGTGCGTCCAGGACCTCCGTCAGGATCGGTTCGGGGTTCTCGCGGGATTCGCGCTGCAGTTCCGGCAGCGTGCGGCGCTGGGCGTACCAGCTGAAGCACTCCATGGAGGTCCAGCCCGTCATGTCCGGCTCCGGCTCGGGCTGGGGCATTCGTTGCTGCTCCAGCTTCTCGAGCTTGTAGACGTTCGACCGTTTCATCGGGGCGGCTCGTTCTTCCTGCGCTCTTTCTCGACGTTGGCCGCGTTCAGCGCATGGAGCCTCGGCTCGAGTTCCAGCATCTCGATCGCCTTGCGGCGGTTCTCGACCATGGCGGAGAAATCGCGGCCCTCGCGGGCGGTGATCTCGCCGGCCGCGGCCAGGGCGAACAGCTCGGCTTGCGCCCGCGTCGCGCCGGCAAGGTCGTGGATCGGCGCCAGGTCGAGGCGCAGCCGGCGCCGCCGGGCACGGACCCAGCGGCGGATCACCTCGGCGGACCGCGGGTCGCCGCTCTTCGCCGTCTGGACGAGGGCGCGCCAGACGTCGGGAAGGTCTGCGGCGTCGACCGGGTCCAGCGGGTCGACGAGCTCGACCACCGCGGGTAGGCGCGGGGTGTCGGACGAGGCTTCGCTCATGGTCTGCTCTCCGCTGGTCTGCTTTCGTTGGACGCCGCGCGGTCATTCAGGCGACCGAGCGCGATAGCGCGGTCGCGCAGCCGGTAAGCACCGCTGCGCGACAGGTTGAGCGCGCCCGCGACGTAAGCTGCGTTGCGGCCGCGATTGAGCAGGGCGACGACCTGTTCGAACAGCGATTCGTCGATCGGCTGGTGGCGCCAGGCGAGGCCGTCCGGTCCCTGTTCGAGGCCGACGCGCATCGGCTGGATCGCCGCGCCGTGGAGTGCGCGCGCCTTCTCGAAATGGATCTCGAATTCGGTACCGTCGCCGGGCTGCCAGCCGTTCGGTCGGCGGATCGCCATTACCAAGTCGAGGATGTCCTCGCGCCGGCCGGTGCCACGTTGCAGGCCACGCTTGTTGGCGTGATGGATCATCAGGATGCCGCGCCCGCATTGCCGCTGCACCATCAGGAAACGATGCAGCTCGTGCCAACGGTCGGGATTGCCGCGGCGCAGGCCCGCGAGGCTCGCGAGGTTGTCCAGCACCACCAGCTCGGGATCGCCCCAGCGCGCCATCAGCCGCTGCTGGCTGTCGCCGTGCACGAGATCGAGCACGGGTCCGCAGTTGAGATCGGCCAGCAGGAAACGGAGGCCTTCCGGCACCGGGCCGAAGTGCCGCAGCCGCTGCTGCATCTGCACCGCCGCCATCTCGCCGTCGATGTAGAGCACGCGGTGCGGCCGCGGCGCGCGCCAGCCGAGGAAGTTGCTGCCCGCCGCCGCGGCGCGGGCGATGCCCAGCGCCAGGAAGGTCTTGCCCAGGCCGCGCGGCCCGTAGAGCAGGGCGAGGCTCTTGGTCGACAGGATCGGGGCCAGGATCGGTGTTTCGGCCGGCAGCGTCGCCGCGGCCAGTTCCGTCGCGGACAGGAAGGTCAGGTCATCGTCCACCATTGGTAAATTAACATAGTGAACCAATGGACGGGCAGCAATGTGGATAAGTCATCCCGCGTCCCGCCAATTCGACAATCGTCCCAACGGGCTTGTGGCGCAGGATCTGGGACGAATCGGCTAAAAGCCTTGTGGCATCGCATCGGAGCCGTCCCAAAGCGATGGGACGTGGGACGCGAGTGTGTCAGGGGACGTACCGACGGGCGCGCCCCGATCGGCGACGATCGCCCTTCATCCGAGCCGAATTGCAACTTTCTGTCCCGGCAGGCGTTGACCGACGGGGGAAACCGCTCATTCCCTGTCGGTTGTTTCGTAACAGGTGGGGAAGACCTCGTGTCCCTCTCGTTCAAGCTCGATGCGCCGCTCCTGCCGCCGCTGCTGGAGTCCTTCCTCGACCTCGACCAGGCCGTGCTCGATGCCCTGCCGATCGGCATCTACGCCTGCGACATCGACGGCCACATCCTGCGGGTGAATCGCGAGGCTATCCGGCTGTGGGGCCAGGCGCCGCGGCTGCTCGACCCGACGGAGCGCTTCTGCGGCTCGTACCGGCTCGAGAGCCTCGACGGCCAGTTGATCCCGCGTGAGGAGACTCCGATGGCGCGCGCGGTGCGTTATGGCGAGAGCTTCGACGGCGCCGAGGCGGTGGTCCACAATCCGGATGGCCGGCGCTGGATCGCCCGGGTCAACATCGCGCCGCTGCGCGACGCGGGCGGCGTGGTGGTCGGCGCCATCAACTGCTTCCAGGACGTCTCGCGCGAGCACGAGATGCGGCGCGCACTGGAGCGCCACCAGCGCACCTTCGACAGCGCCATGGTCGCCTCGCAGATGGGAACGTGGCGCTACACCCTGGCCGACAGCATCTGCGTCTATGACGAGAACGCGCAGCGCCTGTACGGGCTCGCCGAGGCCCGCTTCCTGCACGACGAGGCGGGGGTGAAGGACAAGTTCCACCCCGACGACAAGGACCTGATGTGGGCGCGCGTGGCCAAGGCGCTCGACCCCGTGGGCGACGGCCGCTACGATGTCGAGTATCGCGTGAAGCAGCCCGACGGGAGCTGGCGATGGCTCAGCGCCTGGGGCCTGGTCGAGTTCGAGGGTGACGGCGCGGCGCGCAAGCCGGTCGCCATCGCCGGCGCGAGCCGCGACCTCACCGCGCCCAAGCGGGCGGAAAAGGTGCAGCGGCTGCTCCTCAACGAGCTGAACCACCGGGTCAAGAACACCCTGGCCACCGTGCAGTCGATCGCCTTCTTCACGCTGCAGGACGCGACCGACATGAAGTCGGCCCGCCTTGCCCTCGACGCCCGCATCCACCTGCTCGCCCGGGCGCATGACGTGCTGACCGAACGGCACTGGCTGGGCGCCGACTTCGCCGAGATCGTGGCGCGCGCCATCGCGCCGTTCGCGGGCGCGCAGATCACCTGCGAGGGGCCCTCGCTCGACGTCTCGCCGAAGCTCGCGCTGGCCCTCGCCCTGGCGCTGCACGAGCTCGCCACCAACGCGGCGAAGTATGGCGCCCTGTCGCGGCCTGAGGGCCGGGTGGAGGTGCGCTGGGCCGCGCGCGGCGATCAGTTCGCCATGACCTGGCAGGAGATCGGCGGGCCTGTGGTCGTGCCGCCCTCCCGCCGCGGCTTCGGCAGCACGCTGCTCGATCAGGCCGTCGTCGGCGGTTCCGCGCGACTGGATTTCGCGCCCGACGGCGTCCACTACACGCTGACCGCGCCGCTCGGGAGGTCGTAGCTCGGGCTGCCGTCACAGGACGAATCAGAAGGGCGGCCGAGAGGCCGCCCTTCGTTTTGCGCGATGGTCCGCTAGCGCCAGAGCAGCGCCAGCAGAATGATGATCGGAATGGGAACGCCCAGCAGCCAGAGAAGAATTCCGCGACCCATGATGCTCTCCTTTGGTTTGTAATGTTTGGTGAGGGTTTCGTTCAGCGTCCAAGCCGGCGGTCACGCAGCGCGCCGCCTTCCCACGCCGCGAGGCACGACGAGAGAGCGCCCAGCAACATCGCCGCGACCGTCCAGAAGGCGAGGCGCATGCCGACGCGGCGGGCGATGTCGGCGGCGTTGCGGGCATCAGTCTCCAGCGCGGTCGCACGGGTCTCCGCATCGGCGGCGGCCAGGCCGGTCCTAGAGGCGATGATGCCGGCGAGATCCTCATGCTCCTCGGTCGTCAGCGGACGGGTAGCGGCGACGGCGAGCAACCGGTCGGCCGTCGCGCGATCCAGCCCGAAGGGGCGTCCGAACGCGGTGGACGCGCCGGCCGGCGGCGACTTCAGGCGGTCGTACCGGAACAGGCGGTCGGTGAGATCGGGGTAGGCCTCGACCGATGCCTGTGAGGCGGTAGCGCTGCGCGTCGCTTCCTTGGCGGCGCCGCCGACCAGGGAGGTGGTGGCCGAGCCCAGCAGGCAGGCGGCAGCCAGAGTCGCGACTGCCCAGGTCACCAGACCGTGCGCGTGATCGCGGAACACCACCTCGTCGGAATGAACGTTGCTCCACAGCCGGCGCAGCCGGCCCGTAATGTAGCCGCCCAGGGCGGACGCCAGCGTGGCCGTGGCGGCAAGGTAAATGCCGGCGAACGTCGCACCCCGGAGCGTGTCGACCGTATGGGTCGACCACGGCGAGAAGGCGCTGAAGCCCAGGCCGCTGCCCAGGGCGAGCATCATGAGGGAGAAGGCGGCGGCCACGGCGGCGCCGGCGAGCACGGCCGGCCACGAGATCACTGCCACGGGGGCCGTTTCGTTCTCGACAATGACGGTATCGACCATCGGGTACTCTCTCTGGGGTTGCAGCGAGCGCTAACGCCACCGGCGGTCCCTTGTTCCCACCCGCCGTGCACGGCAGTGCCCGAACGCAAAAACGGGGCGCGACGCGCCCCGTTCTCGAAGTCGGCGGGCAACCCTCAGGCCGGGGCGTCCATGGTGCGACCCTGTACGAGCTTGTGGCCGCGGAAGCTGCGCGTGGTCGGAGCGGGCAGGCCCTCGGCCTTGAACTTCTTCATCAGTTGCTCCTTACGGGCCTGCATCTTGTCGCCCAGCGCGTCCATGTCCATGTCGCCTTGGCGGGCCTGCGCGAACACGCCTTCGCCGGGCTTCTCCTCTTCCTTGACGTGATGTTTGATCTCTTCCGAGAGCACCGACATCTTGGCGTCGTAGAACTCGTCGTCCGGCGAGGTCGCGACCAGCTCGGCGATCAGCACCTTGGCGCCGTCATGCTCGACGTAGGACTCGCTCATCAGGTCCTCTTCGACCTTGCCCTTGCAGGCCGGGTAGAAGATCTCCTCCTCGATCATGGTGTGGATCGACAGCTCCATGCAGATTTCCTCGGCCAGCGCCTTCTTCCGGTCGCTTCCCCTGGCCTTCTCGAACTTCTCGAACAGATCCTCGACCTTGCGGTGATCGGCCTTGAGGAGGGCGATCGCGTCTTTCTTTTCTGCTGCCACGGGTTTCTCCCTGGAACGTGGGTTGTGATGCCCGGTTAAACGCGGCGGTTCGAAACGAAGTTGCCGCAGGACTGGAACCCGCGTGCGGAGGAGGGAAGCTCGCTCGCGCCGTGCTCCATCTCGCAGAAGCAACAAAGGGTCCGCCCCGTCGTTCGCTCATCACCGCTTCGCAATGGATGCGGCAAGCGGTTCAAAGGAGGCGAACATGGCAGACGTCACGAAGATCACCTCGGGCACGCTGATCGCGGCCGAAAAGGTCGAAGGCACGAACGTCTACAACCTCCAGGGCGACAAGCTCGGTACGGTGGACGACATCATGATCGACAAGGTGAGCGGCCGGGCGATCTATGCGCTCATGTCGTTCGGCGGCTTCCTCGGCATCGGCGAGAAGTATCATCCGTTGCCCTGGTCGGCCCTCCGGTACGACGAGAGCAAGGGCGGCTACCTCGTCAACCTCGACAAGAAGATGCTCGAGGGCGCGCCGACCTACGCCATGGACGAGGACTTCAACTGGACGCCGGACTACGGGCGGCGGGTCGACAAGTACTACGACGCACCGACCTACTGGTAAGGTCGGCACGAGACGAAAGAGGGCCTGCGTCGACGGCGCAGGCCCTCTTTTTTCTTCGTCCGGATCCCCGCTCCGCCGGCCGATCCTTCCGCTTGCAGGGTCAGGGGACCTGAGGGACGGCCTGGCGTCGGGCCGACGCGATGGCTACGGCCAAGGTAACCGCCATGATCAGGCCGGTGACAACGATCAACGCCACCGACAGGGAGACCACGGTCAGTGTGGCGCTGGCAAAGATGACGCCGACAGCGTTGGCGGTGCGCAGCAGGGCGAACAGTTCCGCGCGCCGTTGCGGCGCCGCCAGTTTGTCGAGGATGAGCGAGTAATACGTACCCAACGGGGCCAGGACCAGACCGATGAGGACCGCCCCGACGACGGTCGTCGCGACGGAGAGCTCGAGAGCGGCGAGGGTCGAGCCCAGCGCCATGACGGAAAGCTGGGCCAGCACGGCCTTCCGCGTGGCCATGCGGTTGCGCACGCTGACCCACAGGCCACCGGTGACCGAGGCCAGGCACAGGGGAACCGTGAACAGGATGGCCAGGGCCGGTTCGTAGCCGAAGTTCAAGGCCAGAGCGACGGATCCGATCTCGATCGACGCAACGACAGAGCCGCCCGCCATGGCACACGCCAGCCACAGCAGGATGGACGCGTTGAGCCTCTGGCCTGCGGGGCCCTGCACTCCGGCGATATGCGCCGAGCCCGTGTTCGGGACCAGCAACGCGGGAACAGCGCCGAGGACGGCGAGCGCCAGCACGGCAAACGTCGGCGAGATTGTGCCCAGTCCCGACGCGGCCACGGGCGCCAGCACGAAGGTCGCTTCGTTGAGCGTGGCCGCGATCCCGAGCGCTCGGGGGAACCGTGAAGCCGGGACCAGATGGTTGAGCACGGCCCGCAGATACCCATAGGCCGCGCCGTTGACCGATCCGGCAACGGCCGCCAGCACGATCAGCCAGGTGAAGGACGCCTCGTACGCGGCGAGCAGGGCGATCGACGCCAGAGCCGACGTCCGAATGATCACCAACGCCCTCAGGACCGTCGCCAAAGGCAGTCTTCGGCCAAGCCGGGCGATCGGGACGGCGCCGGCCACCTGGGCGAGCATCATCGCCAGCATCAGGGCGGCGCCGCCCCGAGTGCTCCCGGTCAGGCCCAGCGCGACGAGGGAGAAGGCGATCGGCCCTCCCGCCTGCGGCACGCCCAGGGTCGCCGACGAGATGAACCAGCGCAGCAACGCCCATCGGCTGGGCCGCTCGGGAGCGTGAGCGTCGCTCAAGTCCTCAGCTCTTCGACCCGTCGGAAAAGCGCGAATCGCGCCAGGCGAGCGCGGCCTTCAGGCCCTGTTCCTTTCGGATGCGGCCAAATTCCGCCTTCTCCGCACTCGGCGTGGCGTTGAGGATGACGTCGATGTCGAGCGAGGCACGCAGCGCGTCGCGCATCCCCATGATCTCGTAGGTCCGGTTCATCGCCCGCTTGGTGAAGAAGACCGACGGGCCCGCCGCCGCGGCGATGTCGAGCGCCATGCGTTGGCCGGTTGGGATCAACTCATCCGCCGGGACGACGTGGTTGACGATGCCGATCGCGTGGGCACGGGCGGCATCCATCTTGTCGGTGCCGGTCAGCAGCATTTCCTTGGCGTGCTTCGGCAATACCGCCCACGGCAACAGCATGGCGACGATGCCGGTGCCGAAGCGGACCTCGGGCTCGCCGAACCGGGTGCCCTCGGCGGCGAGGGTGATGTCGCAGGCCAGTGCCACCTCGAAGGCGCCGGCCATGCAGAAGCCGTGCACCAGGGCGATGGTCGGCTTGGGGCAGTCCCAGAACGCCATGATGAAGTCGAACTGCCGCTCCATCTGGCGGCGGACGTGATCCACGGTCGACATGTCGCGCTCCGCGGCGGCCTTCATGTCGAAGCCCGCGGAGAAGGCGCGGCCCTCACCGCGGACCAGCACGGCGCGGATCGCGTCATCCTCGGCAAAGGCCTGCAGCGCCGCGCGGCATTCGTCCATCGCCTCGTTGTTGAAGGCGTTGAGCACCTGCGGACGATTGAAGATCAGGGACGCGACGGGACCATCCGTTTCGGCCTTGATGTGAGCGTAGGGCATGGAAGGTTCTCGACGCTCCCTCAGTCGGCGACGGCCAATGCTGCCTCCGGCTGTCGAAGCTCCTGGCGAGCCTGCCGGAACACGCGCCACGCGCCGGTGAGGGCGAGGCCCGCCATGATCGCCGCCACTGCGACGTCGGGCCAGCCGGTGCTGGTGCCGAAAACGCCGGCGGCTGCGGCAATCACGGCGATGTTGCCGATCACGTCGTTGCGCGTGCAGATCCAGACCGAGGCCATGTTGCTGTCGCCGTCGCGAAAGCGGTAGAGCAGCGCTGCGACTCCGAGGTTGGCGAGCATTGCGACGGCGCCGACCGCACTCATCGTCGATGCGTTCGGCACGGTGCCGCTCGCTACGTGCTGCACCGTCGTGAAGATCACCCAGAGGCCGAACCCGGCCATCGTCGCGGCCTTCAATAGCGCGGCGGAGGCGCGCCAGCGCAGCGCCAGGGCCAGCACGGCGAGGCTGATCGCGTAGTTGGCGGCGTCGCCCAGGAAATCGAGAGAATCGGCCAGCAGCGAGACCGAGCCCGAGCGCAGCCCCGCGCTGATCTCGACGGCGAACATCGCCGCATTGACGGCGAGGGCGACCCAGAGCGCGCGCCAGAACTGCGGCGTGCGGCCGTTGGCGTCGTCGTTGCAGTGGTCACAGCATCCGGTCACCGCCTGATATTGGGTCCCGCCCGCGCGTTATGCAATTGCTCGCCAGAATTCCGTTGTCGCCGACCGCCGGCGACAGTAGCTTCTTTTACTCGATGGGGATGGAGTCCCCCGACAACCGCCGAAAGGCTGATGACTCCTACCGGGCGCGCGTGCGCCGGTAGGAGTCTGTCCAACCGGTTTCGCCGCCTGCCGTGACAGGAGGCGGACCATGGCAAGACTTCCCGACTCTCTTGCGATCTCCCTCGAATGGCAGGCGCGGCGTTGCAACCGTCCACCAGGAGAGTGAGCCAATGGCCTATCTGATCGTCTTCCTTGGCGCCGGCATCGGCGGATCGCTGCGCCACTTCGTGAACGTGCTGGCGATGCGGCTGGGCGAGCCGACCTATGTCGGCACGGCTTTCATCAACATCACGGGCTCGCTGCTGATCGGGCTGTTCGTGGAGTACTTCACCCTGAAGTCGCATCTGCCGCGTCGCTGGCTGTTGTTCATCACGACGGGAATCATGGGTGGCTACACGACGTTCTCGACCTTCTCGCTGGAAACGGTGCTGCTGGTCGAGCGCAGCCAGTATGTGACGGCCTTTGCATATGTGGTTGGCTCGTTCGTCCTGTCGATCAGCGCCACCTTCAGCGCGTTCTGGATCCTGCGGAGTCTTCTTGGCGGTCACTGAGGGAGCGCTTCGGTTGCACCAGATCCCACAGGTTGCCGTAGAGATCGGAGAACACCGCGACGGTGCCGTAGGGCTCTTCCGACGCTTCGCGGACGAAGGTCACGCCCTTGCTGCGATAGGCGGTATAGTCGCGCCAGAAGTCGTCGGTGTGCAGGAACAGGAAGACCCGCCCGCCGGTCTGGTTGCCGATGCGCGACGACTGCTCGGCACCGACGGCACGCGCCAGCAGCAGGCTTGGCCCGGCAGAGCCGGGCGGGGCGACGATCACCCAGCGCTTGTCCTGGGCCGGCATGTAGGTGTCCTCGACCAGGGTGAAGCCGAGCGTTCCCACATAGAAGGCGAGCGCTTTGTCATAGTCCCGCACTACCAGTGCCACGGTAGCGATTGTTTGCGTCATGGGCGTAGCTTTGCACCGGCAGAGCCGCGCGATCAAAGAAAGAGCGGCTTGCAGGCCGCTCCCTCTTCTACCGGATCAGGGAACCGTGCCCGGCGGGCACGGAGACGTCATGCAGAGCGGGGGCGCCGTCGCCTGGTTGGGACCGGTCGTCCCCGTGGCGGCCCTACCCGTCGTGGGGCTGCCCGTTGTGGCACCGCTCGTGGTGCCGACGCTGGGGCCGCCGATGGTGCCGGTATTGCCGCCGGCGGTGCCGCCGATCCCGGGGTTCAGGTTGCCTGGGGTGCCGACGGTGCCGTTAGTCGCTGCGCTGCCGGTGACGCCGGTGCTGCTTCCCGGAACGGTCGTGCTGCCGATGCCCGGCGTGGTCGTTCCCGGTGTGGTCGTCGCGCCGGTAGAGCCGCTGCCGGTCGCACCGGTTCCGCCCGTACCGGCTCCGCCTGCACCGCTGGCCCCGCCACCGCCTGTACCGCCACTCTGCGCATGCGCCGTGCCGATCGCCGCAAGGCCCACCGTTGCGATCACGGCCGCCATGATCTGGATCGATTTTATCATGTCGCTCCTCGTTTCAAGGTCGAGGAGGAACGCGGGCTCGTCAGCGGGAGTTGCTATGGTGGGGAAGCTTGATGCTGCTCGCATCGCGGTGGCCGCCGGCGGCCACGGCTCGCTCGGTACGAAAGCGGGCGATTCGATTGTCGCCTACGCGCTTCCCTGATTTTTCCCCAGCGTCGCGAGCATCGCGCAGTCCTTGCGCGACCCGACCCTGGCACAGCCCTCGCGAAGCTTCGTCAAGGCGAACGCTGCAGGCGTGTCGGCCGCGCCGGACTGGCGCATCTGCTCGAGGCGCTTGTCCGCGAGGGCGGAGACGTCGCCGCACGTCGTCAGGGCGTAGGGATCGACGAGTTGCGCAATGTCCTCGACGGTGAGGCCGTGCGCGAGCGAGCGCTTGATGAACTGCAGCCGTTCGACATGCTCGGACTGAAAGGCGAAATCGTCCGTGCGGCTGCGTTGTCGTCGTGGCGGCTGCAGCAGCCCGCGATCCCTGTAGAATCTCGCATCGTCGATACTCATGCCCGCGGCTCGAGCCAACTGGGCGAGAGTGAAAGGCCCCGAAGCCATGTTCACACCCGATATCTGATATCGTCGCTCCACTGACGACCGCCTCTCCAAGGCAGTGCGCTATTCTTAAGCAGGATAACGCTCAAGGAAAAGTGAAAGCGACTCGCATCTATCGCGGGCCGAAGCGCTCCTCTGTTTTTGCAGTCGGATTGGCAATCACTGCAGGTTCGCTTGTTGCCAATTGAACCACCAACTAGGGTTACAACTGATGGACGCTGATCGTGCCAAGCAACTTGCGGCCGAGGCCGCGTTCGACCGAGTGGCCGACGGCACGTGCCTGGCGCTCGGCACCGGCTCGACCGTCGAAGCGGGCCTGCCGCGGCTCGCCGCGCGCGTGCGCGAGGGCCTGCGCAT
The DNA here is from genome assembly GCA_036493235.1 of Reyranella sp. Classification (GTDB taxonomy): domain Bacteria; phylum Pseudomonadota; class Alphaproteobacteria; order Reyranellales; family Reyranellaceae; genus Reyranella. Next base: position 15,351 of record DASXQC010000269.1, on the reverse strand, counting down.
CACCTGCGTATCGTCATCGGAGCGCACGGTGCACATGGCCGCCACGCTTGGCCTGCCATTGGTCGATCTCGACACGATCAAGCGCATCGACATGCTGATCGACGGCGCCGACCAGGTCGCTCCCGACCTCACGATGATCAAGGGCCGTGGCGGCGCGCTCACGCGCGAGAAGAAGCTGGCGGCGATCGCCGCGCACAGGATCTATGCGATCGACTCAAACAAGCAGGTGCCGGTGCTGGGCGACACCTGGCTGCCGGTCGAGGTGCTGCCCTACGGCTGGCGGTTCACGCTTGCCGCGGTCGGGCGCACGATCGGCGGCGAGGTGCGCGTGCGCGAGGAGGGTGGCGCGCCGCAACGCTCGGACAACGGCAACTACCTCGCCGACGGACGGATCGGTGTGCTCACCGACGCGGCCCGGCTCGACCGGGCGTTGCAGGCTATTCCCGGCGTGATCGAAACTGGCCTGTTCGTCGGCTTCGCCGATCTCGTGATCGTGTCCGACGGCGCTTCAGTCACGGTGAATCAGAAGAAGAATTGACGTGGAACTGTCGAGCGGCCAGCCGTGAGGGAAGACGATGGACGTCACCTCGCGCGGCTCCCAGCCCTTGTAGAAGATCTCGGTGCCATCGGTCGGTCCTGATCGAGGCCATGACGCGTGGCGCTGCGCGCGGAGCGTGGGTGGCGCCGGCGCGGATATCCATTCGACCTTCAGGTTGGAATATATTCCGTCCGGCCGGGCGGATATGCCTGCTGCAAGAAGAATCGCCCGTGGCGCATTTTCATTCAGATGGAACCGCGCCCGTCGGTCAGTGGGACAAGGGATAACCGTGCGGGCGCGGTTCCATCTGAATGGAAATCGCTCTAGTCACGACGCGCAAACGCACTCCGGGACCACACGGGGTCCCGGAGGCGTCTCTCAATCGTCTTCCGCTCGCGCCCTAGCGGATGATCTTGACGTTGAGAGCGGTCTGCTGGCTGTAGACGATGACGACCTCGTCGCCCTGCTTGAACGACGCCATCGCGGCCTTGCCGGCCGTCGAGACGATGCGCGGCAGCTGGATGACCTCGCCGGCGTTAGGCGACTGCTTCTCCGGTTCGCCGCCCGCCTTGTAGATCAGGAAGACTTGGCTGTTGGCCGGATCGACCTTGGTGACCATGCCGTCCATCATCCAGAGCTTGATCCGGGTCTTGGCTCCCGGGATGCCTTCGATGCGGGCACCCTGGGCGACCAGCGCCTTCGCCTGCGCGTCGGTCGCTGCGGTCTTCGGGGCGACCAGGAAGTCGACATAGTCGTACCACTGCACGTCGACCGTCTGGCCGGGCTTGAGCTGACCGTAGCCGTTGCCGACACCGGAGCTGCCCTCGTTGGCGACGAGGTCTGAAGCCTTGAGCTTCACGCGGCCGAGATCGTCCCAGACGATGGTGAAGCTGCGCACCTCGGGGTGCATGCTGTTGATCGTGCCGCGCTTGAAGTTCTGGTAGGTCGACGCGACGTACGGGTCCTGCTGGGCCGCAGCCGGCAGCACCAGGGACGGCAGAGCGCCGGCCGTCAACGCGGCGCCGCCCAGCAGCTTGAGAGTCGAACGACGATTGGCTTTCAACATGATGATTTCTCCCCCTTTACTGGATGACGACGACGACGCGGCGGTTACGCCCCTCGTTCGTCTGCGCGGCCGTGTCCACGAGCAGGCCGCCTTCGCCGCTGGCGGAAGTCGTGATCGCGCCGGCGGGCACGCCGTTCTCGACCAGGATGTTCTTCACGGCGTCTGCGCGCCCCTGGGACAGCCGCATGTTCAAGTCCGGCGAGCCGACCGTGTCGGTAAATCCGGTCACCGTGACCCGCGCATTGGGCTTGGTCTTGTAGACCTGCGCCGCTGCGGCCAGCGCGGTCTTGTCCTGCTCGCCGAGCATGGTGCTGCCGAGCGGGAAGAACACCTGGTACGACACCGGTGCCTGCTCCGGCATCGGCGTGCCGGTACCGGCGATTGGCGGAGCCATGACGGCGCCGCTCTTGGTTTCGCAGGCACTCAACGCGCATGCGGCAACGATCAAAATTGACATTCTTCCGAGCATGATCCCCCTCCACGTATGTGGTCGCCTGCCGCGACCACTGAGTAAGTGCGAAAATTCGCACTGTTCGTTCCCGAACGCCGGGGAATTGCCATTGCGGCCGGACTGCCGCGTTGATCTTTGTCATGGCTGAAACCCGCGAAACCGTTTCAGCTTCGTCGCGATACAGTTTTTAACCGGCCGGAGGAGGGGCTCGTCAGCCCTTCAGGTCGTGATGCGCGAGGGTCCGCGCGCGCAGCCAGCTCACGATCGAGCGGCCGAGCAGGTAGCTGCCGGCCAGCAGCATCAGCGCCTCGGCGGTCGTCTCGTACGGGTTGTCGGGACGCAACGCCCTCTCGAGCGAGCCCTGCACCGTGGCGAACAGCACCATCACCCAGGCCGCCCACGCCGCGTCCTGGCCACGCCAGATGCGCACGAGGCGGAAGGTGTGGTCGGAGTCCAGGCGCATCAAAGCACCACGACACGCTCCGCCCAGCCCCCCGACGGTCGACACCAACCATACCCCCGGATCGGCCAGGTCGCGGATGTCGGGATAGGACAGCAGGACCACCGCGCCGGCGAAGGCGAGCAGCCCGGGCATCAGGAGCTGGAACCGCGGGAACGGCTCGCGCGTGCGCTCAACATTGGCGCTCGCCGCGGAGCCGATCGACAGCAGGACGATGAGGACGTCGAGGCCGTAGATGATGAAGAGGTGACGAGCGGTCATAGGCGCGCCACGCAAGCGTGGCGCACGGTGCCCCTTGCGCACGTTCTTGAGCTCAAGTCCGTGCGCAATCGGCACGGTGCGGGCCCTGAGCTTCGCGCTGTCGTGCGACCGGCGCGACGGAGCGCGCCTAGCTCTACGGGCCCGCCTGCTCGCACCAAATATGATTGACGCTGCGCGTCGATCATATTTGGTGCGCCATCGGAGGCGCCGGAATCGGCCGCACCCGCTCATAAGCAGCAGCTGCCCGCAGCACGAGCGCATCCCGCGCATGTCCCGCCACGATCTGCAGTCCGATCGGCAGCCCCTCGCGATCGAGCCCGCAGGGAATCGTCGCCGCCGGTTGCCGCGTCAGATTGAAGGTCAGCGTGAACGGCGTCCAACCGATGTCGACGCCGTCGCCGCCCCACGCCGCGTTCTGGTTCACCTCGAACGCCGTCATCGGCATGGTCGGCGTCAGCAGCAGGTCATACTTCGCCATGAACTGGTTCATGATCACGCCGAGCTGCTGGCGCTGGTGGATCGCTATCACCACCTTTTCCTGGCCGAGATTGGCGCCGACCTCGGCCGCCTTCACCAGGCCCGGATCCATCAGCGCCTGCTTCTCGGCGCTGTAGCCCTTGAACAGCACCGCGACGTTCGATTGCCAGTGCGCATTCAGAATGGCGCGCGGATCGAGACCCTGCAGGTCGGGCGAAGCCTCGACCACGTTGGCGCCCAGGGTCTTGAACACCTTGGCCGCCGCCTCGACCGCAGCGGCGACGTCGCGGTCGATCTTCTCCTTCTCGACGAAGCCGAGGTTGGGCGAGACGGCGATGCGCAGGCCCTTCACGCCCTTGTCGAAGCCCTTGGTGTAGTCCTCCTCGTCGTCGGGCCGGCCGTAGGGGTCGCGTGGATCCGGCCGCGCCATGATGTTCATCATCATCGCCGCGTCGCGCACGGTGCGGGTCATCGGCCCGATGTGCGACAGCGTGCCTTGCGACGATGGTGGGAACAGCGGCACGCGGCCTTGGGTCGGCTTCAACCCGAACAGGCCGGTGAAGGAGCACGGAATACGCACCGAGCCCGCGCCGTCGGTGCCGACCGCGAGGCTGCCCATGCCGACGGCTTCCGCCGCCACGCCGCCGCCCGACGAGCCGCCCGATGTGCGGCCGATCTTCCACGGATTGTGCGTCGCGCCAAACAGCCGCGAATCGGTGACGCCCTTCCAGCCATACTCGGGCGAGGTGGTCTTGCCGAGCAGCACGGTGCCTGCCTCGCGCAGGCGCTGCGCCACCGGCGCGTCGACGGTCCACGGGCCGTTCTCGTCGGTGGCAAGGCTGCCCATGCGCGTCGGCAGGCCTTTGGTCAGCACCAGGTCCTTGATGGTGATCGGCACGCCGTCGAGATCGGAGAGCCGCTTGCCGCCCTTCTTCCAGCGCTTCTCCGAGGCGCGCGCGGCGCGCAGCGCGCCGTCGGGGTCGAGATGCTGGAAGGCGTTGAGCTGCGGATTGAACGCCTCGATGCGGGCGATCGCCGCCTTCGTCGCCTCGACCGGCGAGGCCTTGCGCGCCTTGTAGAGCTTGGCGAGCTGCCAGGCGGGCATCAGGGCGAGATCGGCGGTCATCACTTCGTCTCCGGCAGGACAGGGTGGGTGAGTGGATGGGCGTCGGCATAGGCGCCGGCCAGCGCCAGGACCTGGGCGTCCTTGAAATGGCCCGCGACGATCTGCAGGCCGACCGGCAGGCCCTGGCTGCTGAGGCCACACGGCACGGTCGCGGCGGGCTGACGTGTCAGGTTGAAGGTCGCGGTGTAGGGCGACCACATGAAGTTGGGCTTGCCGTCGAGCCCGTCGGGCGCGTTCTTCAGTACCGGGAAGGGCTGCACCGCGATGGTCGGCGTCAGCAGGAAGTCGTACTCCTCGAAGAACAGGTTCCAGGCGACGCCCATCTCGCGCCGGATCGACAAAGCGTTCACCACGTCCGACGCGGTGTACCGCTCGCGTGCCGCCTTGGCGCCGGCCAACAGGTTGGGATCGAACTCGCCGTGCCGTGCCTCGGGATAGATCTCGAGCAGGCGCGCGCTGTTGATCAGCCATTGCGTGAGGAAGCTCTTGCCGGCCTCGCCATGCGAGAAGGGCGGTGCGTCGATCTCCTCGACCGCGCAGCCGAGCTTCTCGATCTGCTTCGCCGCCTTGGTGACCATCGCGGCCACCTCGATGTCGATCGGGTGCTCGGACATGCGCAGCAGGAAGGCGACCTTCGGCTTCTTCGGCTTATGCTTCAGCGCCTTCAGGTAGTCGGTGCCGTCGGGCGGGAGCTGCGTCGGATCGCGCACGTCGGGCCGCGTGATCGCGTTCAGCATCAGCGCGCAGTCCTGCGCGGTGCGGCACATCGGGCCGGTGTTGGAGAAGTCGCCGTTGAGGGTCGGCGGCCAGTTGGGCACGCGGCCGTAGGTGGTCTTGATCCCGACCAGGCCGTTGAAGCTCGAGGGGATGCGCACCGATCCGCCGCCGTCGGTGCCGATCGCCAGCGGCCCGAGCCCGGCTGCGACGGCAGCGCCTGCGCCGCCTGACGAGCCGCCGGGCGTCATGGCGGTGTTCCACGGATTGCGCGTCACGCCGTGCAAGGGCGTGTCGGTCACGCCCTTGTGGCCGAACTCCGAGCTGGTGCTTTGCGCGAACACGATCGCACCCGCCTCGCGCAGCCGCGCCACCGCCGGCGCGTCGGCATCGGCCGGAGTCTTGTCGGTGAGCTTGCTGCCCATCGATGCCGGCCAGCCTTTCACGCGGACCAGCTCCTTGATCGAGACTGGCACGCCGTCGATTGGCGAGTGTGGCTTGCCGTTCTTCCAGCGCCGCTCCGACGCCCTGGCCGCCGCGATCGCCGGCTCGGCATCGATCACGCACAGCGCGTTGATCGTCGGGTTGACCTTGTCGGCGCGCGCCAGCACCGCCTTCATGGTCTCGACCGGCGAGGCCTTGCCCTTGGCGTAGAGCTTGCCAAGCGCATGCGCGGTCATCTGTGTGAGGTCGTGCTTCACGTCATGGCCCTCATGGCTGGGAGCGCGCCACTCCAGTGGCGCATCATGTCTTGGTTCGCTCCAAGGAGCAGAGCGCCACTGGAGTGGCGCGCTCCCAGCAAAGAGGTCCTACGCGTTGGCATACTGCTTCACCAACTGCTCGGCCTGGTAGTCGGCGGTCATCGCCTGCTCGGCGTGGCCGAGCTTGCGGTAGAGGTCGGCCAGCGCGCGCTTGGTCGAGGGCACCGTGGGCCGCTCGCGATCGTCGAGCTGCAGGATCTTGAGCGCGGCATCGTTCCAGCCCGAGCGGATCAGTGCATCGAGATGGATCGCGCTGAACAGCCCGCGCTGGGAAATGCTGCCGCCGATCGGCCGCAGATGGGGCATCGCCTGGCCGAGCAGACGCGCGGCTTCGGCATGCTCGCCACGCGCATGCGCTGCGAGCCCGTGCGCCGCCGGCACCGCGCAGTCGGCCCACGCCTCGCGCTCGAACGGCTTGGCCCGCTCGCCGCGGTCCTCGAGGCTCGCCAGCATCTCGGTGACAGCGCTCTGCCTGCCGGCACGCGCCAGCGCATAGAGATAATGCAGGTCGAGGAACGGCACGAAGTGATCGTGCAGCCGGCCTTCGAGGTGCGACGCGACATCGGCCCAGCGATCGCCGACATTGACGCCGCGTAGCTCGAGCCTCGCCAGCAGCGAGATGGCGTTGGTCTGGTCCTCGGAGAAGTCCTTGTACACGCCCCACACGCGCCTGTCGAACAGCGCCAGCGCCTCGTCGGCCCGGTCGAGGTCGATCAGGAATAGCGCGAGATGTCCCCAGTTGTGGGTGTACAGGAAAGAATTGCAGTCCTCCCATGTGTCGGCGACCGACTGCAGGAAGGCGACACCGTCGAGCAGCCGTCCGCGCGCTTCGAGGCAGTGCGCCAGCGCGTGATGTGCCCACGGATCCTTGCGCTGCATTTCGATCGCGTGGCGTGCCTGCGCCTCGGCCTCGTCGAGCCGATTGCACTCCTCCAGGCCGAAGGCATGCATGCCGCGGACGAAAAGGGTGTCAGGGTTGGCGGCGAACAGGTGCTCGCCGATCCGCAGCAGCGCCTCGTTGTCGCCGAGGTTGAAGGCATGCAGCTGGCCGAGCTTGCCGGCCAGCAGGTCGCGCGGCCATTCGGCGACTATCTTCTCGTGGATCGCCAGACTCTTGTCGGTGTTGCCGTCGACCCAGGCCTGCGTGGCGTCGAGCCAGGCCCGTTCGCGTGGGCCGATGTCCTTGCTCATCGCCTGCGCGCGCTTGAGGTACTTGGCGCCGAGCGCATGGCCGTCGACCGAGTTCGTGGACAGGGCGAGATTGGCGGCCAGCACCGGCAGCAGGGCGCAGCGCTCTTCTTTATCGGCAGCGGTCCTGAAGCGGTCGAAGCGCTTGCCGAAGACCAGCCATTCCTCGCGCAGGAAGTCCAACGCGTCGATGGCATCCGCATCGGCGTTGGCGACTTCCAGCCCCTGACCGTCCTTCACGCTTGTCCCCTGATTGTCACAACAGCTTTGCACAGGGGCTGTCGGGGCTCCAGTCTTTGGTAGACGAGGCCGCTTCAGCTCTTCGGGCTGCCGCCGAGGAAGCAGTAGATCACGCCGCTGCGGCTGGCGCAGATGTGGCTGCGGCCGTCGGGCGCGAGCTGCTTCAGCACCGCGCGCGGCGGCACCAGCACCCATTGGCCGTCGACCAGCGCGCGCCATTGGCCCTCGTCGGTGAGGTAGGCGCGCGTCGGCCGGCAGTCGCCTTCGATGCCGGCGACGGTGCCGTTGCAACAGGAGTAGCCGGTGCCAGGCTGCTTCAGCTCCTGGTACCAGTCATGATTCTCGGCATGGCCCTGGCCATGCGTGCCATCTTGAGCGATGGCCGGCGATAAGGGGATGACCCACGCAAGAAGCGAAACAACAGACCGACTGCGAAAGGACATTGAGGGTTGCCTTGCGCCACCAGTCGGGCCGGTCACGTATTCCAAACGACGCGCCATTGCGCCCGACTGAATCCGTTACGGCCAGCTTAACGCCAAGTCGCTGTGGAAGGCGATCAACTCTTCGGTGAGCCGCCGATGAAACAGTAGATCATGCCGCTCTTTCCGGCACAGATGTGTGAATTGCCATCGGGCGCCAGGCGCTGGAGCACCACGCGCGGCGGCACCGGCATCCAGCGGCCGTTGACCATCGCCGTCCACGTGCCGTTGTCCTGCAGGTAGGCGCGGGTCGGCCGGCAGTCGCCTTCGACTCCATTCACGGTGCCGTTACAGCAGGAGTAGCCGGTGCCAGGCTGCGTGAGGCCCTGGTACCAGTCGTGGTTCTCGGCATGCCCGACATTCCGGGTGCCGTCGTAGTCGTGCTGGTGAGTGGCGATGTCTTGAGCGCTTGCGGCGAAAGCGAACGCTACCGACGCTGCGATCGAGAGGGGAACGATGCGCATGAGGACAACCTCCTCAGTCGCGTCAACGTATCATGACGAAGGCGGTTGCGTCCGGTGAAGGCCTTCGACGATGGCGAAGTAGTCGGCGGCGTCGGCACGCAACAGCCCGTGCCTCAGGAAGAAGTCGATCAGCACCAGATTGCAGTTGTATTTGAACTGGTTGGTGTCGCGTACCGTCTCGTACACGCGTTGCACCGGCCACAACTCGAACGCATGCACTTCTCCGTCATTCGCTCGCGGGACGAAATCGGCCGGCAGCTCGAGATCGAAGCAGGTCATGATGTCGGGCTTGAGCTGGCGCCCCGACTGGTTCCAGTAGGCGACGATACCGACAGCCTTGGCTTGCCCGGCGAGCTCGCGGGGAATCGACGCTTCCTCGGCGCATTCCTTGATGAGGTTGTCGAAGATGCCGATGTTCGCCGGCTGCCCGCCCGCGACGGTGTTGTCGAGCTCGCCGGGAAAGGTCGGTTTGCTGTACGAGCGCCTCGGCACCCAGAGGTGCAGCCCGTCGCTCTTTCTCACATAGCCCGTCATGTGCGGCCCGTAGGCGCGCACGCCGAACCATGGCACCGCGGCGCGCTCCATCTCGAGCAGGGTCGGATCGTTGAAGTGCGTGGCGACCTTGTACGGCTCCTCGCGCCACGTCTTGCCGAACAGGCCGCGGTCGCGCAGCTCGAGCAGGAAGGCGCGCATCGCCGCGGTGCGTTTGGCCGGCGTGTCGAGCGACGGCTCGAGATACCAGCCGCCGTCGCGGTGGCTGAACAGGTCGGGCCGCACGGCAACCATCGGCAGGAAGTCGCGGTGCAGGAAGCCTGCGCGCACCGCGCCGACATACCAGGGCTCGAACTGGCCGAGGTCGGCGTTGTTGCAGGCGGCGATGTGGTCGAGGAAGGACATGTCGTGGTTTTGCTGCTACACGGCGGTCGTGGGATTCGCAATGCTTCGCAGTACGGTGCGCTATGCCGCCGGCCTGTCGGTGTGGACGGCGGCGGCCGTTGCCGCGGCGCAGCTCCTGCGGCTGCTGGCGAACTGGAGCTACCGGGGTAGCCTGTCCTACGCATCCTACCTGTTCAACGACGTCAAGCTGATCTTCTATGCCTTCGTTGCCGTGGCGACGTTCGCGATCGGCGCGGTCGTGTTCCTCTGCACCTCATCGGGCGGGCGCAGCTGGACGCGGGTATTGCTGCTGACGGTCCTTCCTCCCGCATTGCTGGTTGTTTCGACCGCCGTGCTGGTGGTTCTCCTCAACCTGCTGCAGGCCTGGGAGAACGGCGCGCTGGTTCATCCGATGGCGCTGCTGTCGGTGTTCCCGACCGTTCTGGCGGTCGCGGCGACGGGCTTCGGCGTGCCCGGCCTGCTGGCGTCGGCGATCTGGTCGTGGTTCTTTTGCCGGCGATGACCGAGGACGAGCTGCAGGCCGCGCTGGAGCGGACCACGCCCGAACGCGACCGCTACGAGCTGTTCGTCGAGGAGGCGCAGGATCAGGACGTGCGTATCCGCTTCTCGCCGCCGGCCGACGGCTGGTCGACGGCGGCGCTGCTCACCGTGGTCGACACCGCGCTGCGCGCTGCCGCCGGAGTCAAGGCGGTGGTGACGCATCTCAATGTGACGCGGCTGCGCGAGGCACAGGCCGCCGACGTGATCGCGTTGTCGCGCGTGATCCGGCGCGACCGCGAGACCGTCCATGCCGAGGCCTGGCTGTTCAGCCACGCCGTCATCGAGGCGATGCTGCACGCCACCGCGACTCTTCAGATTCCTCCCCATTCATATGGGGAGGTGGCGCGGTAATCCGCGACGGAGGGGTCATAGGCCCAGCCTCGTTGTCGCTCGTGCCCCCTCCGCCCGCGTAAGACGCGCGCACCTCCCCATCTGAATGGGGAGGAATTCACGGTCCGAATGACTAAGCCGCTTCTTCCCAGGCGGCGCGGCAGAGGACGCGGGTCGTGAGAGCCTGGTCGGCGAGGCCCCAGGTCTCGGGCTGGGTGGCGACGGGCGGGACGCCGCGCGCCCACTGGCTGGCGGGGAGGGCGAACTGGCGTTCGACCGACGGGGCGAGGATCGATTGGATGTTGTGGACACGGCGCCGGGGATAGTCGAAGGCCATGCGTGCCTTGTGCGCGAGGCTGGCGCTGCCGAAGCGGTTCAGGATGGCCTCGAGCCAGCGTTGCCAGGGCCGCCAGACGAAGGTGATGCGGGCGTTGTTGAGATGGCCGTGCCGCGGCTTGTAGACCTTGCAGGGCACCGGCCACCGGCATTGCTGCACGCCGAGCGCCGCGGCAGCATGCATAACCAGCGAATCGCCGTCGAGGCTGAAGATCGTGTCGTCGGCCGGATGGCCGCGCAGCGTGTGCCACCATGACGAGGGCATGAGCAGGAAGTCGCCGCTGGCATTGGTGTGCAGGTCGCGCAGCTGCCAGTGCGACGACTGCTCGATATAGGCGTGGGGTTCGCCCGGCAGCTTCTCCAGGGCGGTGAGGAACGCCGTGCCGTCGAGCTGCCACAGCTCCGGCGGGACGACCACGTCATAGCGGTCGACACGGTACAGCGTATCAGGCGCGAGATCGCGCCGGGCGATCCGCTCGATGGTCGCGTTCGACAGGAAGGTATCGCTCGCCTTCGGCATGACGTACCGGCCGCGCGCCCGGCGAATACCGACATTCCAGGCCTCGCCGTTGTGCATGCCGTGCTCGGTCGACCCCTTGAAGCGTTTGTGATGGCAAGGATCGCTGACGACGCCGCGGATCGACACGTGGGATGAAACGCGCGGCAGGGCGAGTGAATCGACGAGAAGGGGACGTTCCGACGGCGGATTCCATTCCGAGATGACGATCTCTGAGTCGAGCCCAGCTGCCTCGAGCTGCCGGATCAGGCAACCGAGCGCCTTCTCCATTCGCGAGAGGTAGTCATCCGTGTAGCCGTCGTTGCGCCCCCAGGTGACGAAACTGACGTAGGGGCTGGCCCCTGTCTCTGGCATCGACGCGTCACACCCCTCGAATTGGTCGCTCTCAAGACGCTCCCCGCGGCAACATCGTCATCGACCCCTGTCGCGTCAATAGCAGGCAAAACCGGCGTTCGCCGCATGCCTGTTGGACGCCTGTTTCGCGGGATTTGCGCGACGTGGGAATCTTGACGCAGCCCCTGGCTGAACCTCACACCTGCACAATCGCTGGTTCTATCCCTTGCGCGCGCGGCTCGTGGGATAGGGCGCGAACTGGCTGCGGTTCTCGTCGATCGCCCGCGCCTTGGCGATCGCGTCTGCGTCGTGGTCTGTCTGCACGACCTCGGCCTGGCGCACGCTTCAGCGATCGTGTCTTGGTGCTGGCTTCTGGCCGTGTGCAAGCGGATGGACTGCCGATCGCCGCCCTCCATCCGGACGTGATCGATGCAGCCTGCGGCGTCGGCTTCCGCGCGGCGATCGTCGACGGTGTCATCCAGCCGATTGCGTGGGTGCGTCGCGACGGCAATTGACCCGACGACTCGAACTCTTTACGCGAATGTCATCGACGGTTCTCCTTAGCGGAGGCGAACAGGGAACGCCGTGCTGCCCGCGAGGGCCAATCGGCGGCTGTACCCGCAGCTGTAAGCGGCGAGCGAACGCCAACGACGTCACTGGATTTCGGTCCGGGAAGGCAGGCGCAAGCACCGACCCGCGAGCCAGAAGACCTGCCGGCGATAGCGTCGCTCTTCCGATGGACGGGACGATCCATTGGGACGGTCAACCGAGCGGTGACGCGCTTGTGCGCGAACTGCTTTGGGAGATCGTCAGATGACGTCGATCCGTGGAATACCGCCTGCGCCTCCATCGAGCGTGGCTCCGTGGCCCAGCTCGCATCGCCGCTATGCCGCCGCGCTCGGCCCGGCGCCGACCGCCGAGCCGCCGGGTCCGACGCCGACCGTCAATCCCGACCTGCCGTTCCGGCGCGGCGGCTTTCCGAACCTGTGCGCGGCCCTCGATTATGCCGCGATCGGTGTGACCGGCCTCAACTTCTTCGACGCCCGGGGACGGTTGCTGCATGTCCTGCCGTATCGCCGGCTGCAGCTTGAAGCGCAGATCTTCGCCCGCCGTCTGATCGGCGCCGGCTTCGCCCGCGGCGAGCGCATCCTGGTCATCGCCGAGACCTATCCTGACTTCTGCGTCGCGTTCTTCGGCGCGCAATATGCCGGCGTCGTGCCGGTCCCGGTCTCGACACCGGTCGGTCTCGGTTCGAAGGACGGCTATATCGAGCAGTTGCGCCGCCAGATCGACACGGCAGGAGCAACCGCGGTGATCGCGCCGCCGGAACTCGTGGCCTTCGCGCGCGCCGCGGCGGAGAGCTCAACGGCTTTCTTCGTGGGCTCGATGGCGGACGTCGAGGCGCTTGCGGTTGCAGCGGCGCCGCTGCGGCCGTTCACATCGGGCGAAGCATGCTACGTGCAATTCTCGTCGGGCAGCACGCGCGCGCCGCTGGGCATCGACATTCGCCAGGACCAGTTGATGGCGAACATCGACGGCTCGCTGGCTGCCCAAGGGGTATGCGACACCGACGCCGGCGTGAGCTGGTTGCCGCTCTACCACGATATGGGGCTGATCGGTTTCGTGCTTGCGCCGATGTGCGCGCAGCGCAGCATCGACCTGATGGCACCGCACGGGTTCGCGCGTCGGCCACTGCAGTGGCTGTCGCTGATCTCGCGCCGCCGCGCGACGATCACGTATAGCCCGAGCTTCGGCTACGACCTCGCCGTGCGCCGCGCCCGTACCCAGGGGGGGCTTGATCTCGACCTGTCCTGCCTGCGGCTCGCCGGCATCGGCGCCGACATGATCCAGCCGGAGGTCCTCGGTCGTTTCGCCGATTTCTTTGCCCCGCAGGGTTTCGATCGTCGGGCGTTCATGCCCAGCTACGGCATGGCCGAACTCTGCGTCGGCCTCAGCTTTGCGCCGGCGGGCGGCGGCATGAAGGTCGATTCATTTCACGATCCCGAGACGGGTCGCGTACGCGACTTCGTCGTGTGCGGCCGAGTCATGGCCGACCATCGGGTGGAGATTCGGGACGATGCCGGTGCGTCGGTTGGCGGGCGGCAGGTCGGACGACTGTTCGTCCACGGTCCCAGCGTCATGCCGGGCTACTTCCGCCGGCCGGCGCATGCCGCCAATCCGATCCGCGACGGCTGGCTCGACACCGGCGACCTCGGCTACTGGTTCGAGGGCGAATTGGTGATCACCGGCCGCGCCAAGGAGCTCATCATCGTCAACGGCCGCAATGTCTGGCCGCAGGATATCGAGTGGGCCGTCGAGAAGCTGCCGCAGCTTCGTCGCGGTGACTGCTGTGCCTTCTCGGTGAGTGCCGGCGAGACGGAGAAGGTCGTCGTCATGGTCGAGACGTCGCCGATGTCGGCAGACGCCCGGCTGTCGCTCGAAGGCAATATCCGCCAGGCCGTGAAGGAATCGGTCGGGTTGGAGAGCGAGATCGTCTTCGTTGCCCGCAAACCCGGTCTGCCGCGCACCTCGTCCGGCAAGCTGGCGCGGATGAAGGCGCGTGCGCAATTCCTCGCCGACTTAGCCGCCTCCGCCTGATGGTCCGTGATAGGCTTCGTCATGCTGCGGCCCCTGCTTCTGGAACATCTCAAGGACCCCGAGTCGAGCTGGTCCTGCGGACGCTTCGGCGCGATCGCCGAATTCCACCGTGATGCGGACGAGCCGGTCGACATCGTAGAGGGGCCGGCGCTTTCGGCGGCGACGGCACGCGGCGCGATCCGGATCGAGGCGGCGACCGGGCTGCGGCCCGTGGCCTACGAAACGATCAGCAAGTGCATCGAGAGCTGGGGCCATGGCCTCGCGCTCTGCCTGCCGCGGGACACGGCGCGAATGGCCGGCCGCACACTGGTGACCGATCTCGGACCAGACACGGCGGCGGTGCGGCCGCAGGACCGGGAGGCGAGCCTGTTCGACCTTGGTCTGGGCGGCGCCAGCGCGGAGATCTGCGTGCGTTCGGCCGATCCCGAGACGATCTCCGCGCTCCGCGCATCGTGCGGCAAGACGCTGTTCGAGTGTGCGAGCCTGCTGCCGCGATTGCCGGCGCTCAGTCCGCACCGTGTCTTCGTCTCGCGGCTGGGACGGATCGAGGTCTTCCAGCCGATTCCGGCGCCGACCGGCAAGTCGCCGGAGGGCCCGCACACCCACGTCCTGCCGCGGCTGCTCGAGCGCGGGCGCCCGCATGCCGCCACAGTACCGATCCCGACCGGTTGGGTCGGAGCGATGACGCTTTATCCGCCGCATCCACTGCGCCACAGCTCAGGGCGACCGATCGCCTTCGACGCGGCACGGCACGCGGCATTCCAGGCATTGATGGAGCGGTATGGGGCGCCCGAACAGGTCGCCGGCAAGGCGGCTGCCGCGCGCAACCAGCCGGCGGCGACGCGCGAGGAGGCGCTCGGCCATCGCATCGGCCAGCGCCAGCAGAGATGGCTGCAAACGGTCTCGAACGGAGGATGAGCATGTCCACGCGCCCGCTTCTCGGCGACCTTTCCGACACGACCCGGCGCATCGCCTGGATCGTGTTCCTCACCGTGGCGAGCCTTGCCTTCAGCCGGGTGTTCGCCTGCGTGGCGCCCTTCGTGGCACTCGCGACGTTGGCGGCACTCAACGTGCGACGGCCGGATGCGTACATTCTCACCGGGCTCGTCTGGCTCGCCAACCAGGCGGTCGGCTTTGGCCTGCTGCACTATCCGCGCACGGCCGACAGCTTCGGCTGGGGAGTAGCGATCGGCGTCGCCGCGCTGTTGGCGACGCACACCGTGATCTCGCTCGGGCCGCGCCCGTGGCGCACCGGACCAATGCTCGGCACGGCAATTGGCTTCCTGGCGGCGTTCGTGGTGTACGAAGCGGCGCTCTACGCGGCGGCCTTCGTGCTGCCGAGCAGCGACGCGGCGTTCAGCCTGGCGACGATCTGGTACGTGCTGGAGGTCAATGTCGGCGCGCTCGCAGTGCTGCTCGCGCTGTCGCTCGGCGCTCGCGCGCTCGGGCTGACGCAGCCTGTCCTGGCGACGGTCTCCCGCCGATGAGCGAGTCGGTGCGCGTCCTGCTGCTCGCCCGCTCGGCCACTGCCGCCCAGCCCCTGCGCGAGATGGAGCGCTGGCGCGACGCTGTCGC
>DASXQC010000268.1:0-10595 GCA_036493235.1 Reyranella sp. | reverse complement strand
CCGCAGTGGGTCACAGCTTGCGATGGCGGCTCTCGGGCATGGCCAGCATGGCGCCGAGGGTGATGAGGCTGGTGATCACCACGTACCAGGCGGGCGACACCGGGTTCTGTGTCACGCCGAGCAGCCAGGTGATGACGAACTGGGTCGTGCCGCCGAACAGCGAGACGCCGATGGCGTAAACGACGCCGAGGCCGGTGGCGCGGACCGAGGCGGGCAGCAGCTCGGGAATGGCGACCAGCGACGCCGTGCTGCTGACGGCCGTCAGCGCGGTCAGCGTGATCGCCGCCACGTAGAGCGTCAGCGCCTCGGGGTGCCATGCCAGCAGCAGGAAAGCCGGCCACACCAGCACAGTCAGCAGGATGCGCGGCACGATCATCACCATGCGGCGGCCGAAGCGGTCGGCCAGCCAGCCGCCCAGCAGCGAGAACACGAAGGTGGAGCAGCCGGCCACCAGCGTCGCCGACAGCGAGATGCTGGCGGAGAAGTGCAGCTCCGTGATGGCATAGGTCGTGAGGTAGTTGGCGACATAGGTCGCGACAGTGCCGCCCACGATCAGCAGCACGCCCAGGATCAGCAGCCGGCCATGGCTGAACAGCGTCGAGGCCATTGTACCGGAGGTCTGCGCCGGCTGGTCGGGCGTCTCCTTCCTCGTCTCGGGCATGGAGCGGCGCAGGTACAGCGCCACCGGGATCAGCAGGAGGCCGAGCACAAACGGCACGCGCCAGCCCCACGAGGCCATCTGTCCCTTGTCCAGCACCAGCGACAAAGCCGTGCCCAGCCCGCCGGCGAGGATGCCCGACATGCCCTGGCTCGCGAGCTGCCAGCTGGAATAGAAGCCGCGGCGGTTGGGCGGTGCGATCTCGATCAGGAACACGCTGGCCGGGCCGACATCGCCACCGAGCGCCAGGCCCTGGATCATGCGGCAGACGATCACGATCACCGGCGCGGCGATCCCGATCGAGGCGTAGGACGGCGTGAGCGCCAGGCCCGCCGTGCCGACGGTGATCATGGCGATGGTCAGCAGCATCGCCGGCTTGCGACCGGCGCGATCGGCATAGGCGCTGATGATCACGCCGCCCAGCGGCCGGAACACGAAGCCGATGCCGAACACGCCGACCGTCACCAGCAGGCTGACGAATTGCGTCTTGGCGGGAAAGAACGCCTGCGCGATATAGACCGCGAAAAAGGCGTAGGTGACGAAGTCGAAGAACTCCAGCGCGTTGCCGGCGACGGCGGCAGCCACCACCGCGACCGGCACCCTTGTCTGTTCCACGGGCTGCTCGGCCGTCGCCTGCATCGATACGCTACTCGGTTGCATGTAACTCAATACACCGAGACGTCGTTGAGTTCCTCTTGCTGGCCCGCGGCAGACCGACCTAGTCGGCTGCCTTCTCGTGCTTCTTGATGGCGGGCATCAAGCCGGTCGGATCGACCAATCTGCCGTGGGCGATCATGTTGTGGGCGTGCGCGAGATGATGCAGGGCGAATGAGGTTTGCATCGCATTCAGCCGCCCCTGCGCATCCTGCGCTGCATTCACCGCCTGCTTGACGAGCTTCAGCGCGAACAGCGGCTTCTGGGCGATGCGTCCGGCCATGGCGAGGCCGAAGCTCTCGAGCTCGGCACGCGGCACGACGTGGTTGACCATGCCGAGGCGATGCGCCTCCTCGGCCTTGATCCAGTCGGCGGTGAACAGGAACTCCTTGGCCTTGCGCACGCCGAGCTCCCACGGATGGGCGAAGAACTCCGCGCCGCCCACGCCCATCGCCACGGTGTGGTCGAGGAACTCGGCATCGTCGGCCGCGACGATCAGGTCGCACGGCCAGATCAGCATCAGGCCGCCGGCAATCACCTTGCCCTGCACCAGCGCGAGGGTCGGCTTGGGGATGTTGCGCCAGCGCTCGCAGAAGCCGACGTAGATCTCCTGCTCGCGGGCGTACTGCGCCTCGGCGCCAGGCTTGCCGAAGCCCGACCAGGTGCCGACCGTCTCGTGCTTGCGCATGTTGCCGTGCCCGTCGGCCTCGCGCAGGTCGTGGCCGGACGAGAAATGTGGGCCGTTGGCCGACAGCACGATCACCTTGACGCTGTCGTCCTGCGCGGCCCGGTCAAAGGCGTCGTTCAGCGCATAGAGGAAGGCGGTGTCCTGCGCGTTCCGCGTCTCCGCCCGGTTCAGCACGATGCGGGCGATGCCCGACGGCAGGGTCTCGTACAGGATGGGGTCGGTCATGGCGTGCTCCCGGCGGTGTGCCGGAAGCATCGCATGGTGGCGACCACTGCGCTAACTGCTCTAACCCCTCAGTGTCATCCCGAGTAGCGCGGAGTAACCTCCGCGCATTAGCGAGGGATCTTTCCTGTGGCCGGAAAGGATCCCTCACTTCGTTCGGGGTGACAGTCTTCGGCCGTCGCCGCTGACGGCGACCCGTCAGTTCCGCATGTAGCCTTCGAGCTCGCCCTCGGCCCAGGCCAGCGTCTTCTCCATGGCCTCGCCGTTGAAATGGCGGACCGCCATCTGGCACTGCAGGCTCGCCGTGTTGATCTGCTCGGCGATCTTGTGCGGCGCGGGAGCGCCGGCAACCGACAGTATCTGGTGATTGTACGGGTTGGGATAGTGGAAGAGCGTGCCCTTGGGCGGCTCCGCCTCGGCCCAGACCTTGAGCGTGGTGAGCTTCTCGAACGACGGCAGGTCGTAGCCGCCCGAGGCCACCACCATCTTCTCGATCGCCTCCGGCGTCGACAGGTGCGCCAGCAGGCTCTTGGCCGCCGGGATGTTCTTGCTGAAGTTCCAGATGCCCCAGAAGAACGGCACGAACGGCGCGTACCGCCCCTTCGGCCCGACCGGGAAGCCATGCGTCCAGCACTGCTCGGCGACCTTCGGTGCATCGCGCTTGGCGACCGCCCAGGCCGACGGCGGGTTCATGATCAGCGAGGCCTGCCCGGAGATCAGGAACTTGTTGTTCGAGGCATCGTCCCACGCCGCGACGTCGCCCGGCAGGAACTTCATCATCCGCTTGTAGAAGTCGAGGGCCTGGCGGACGCCGTCGCTCTTGACGGTGATGTCACCTTTGGCATTCACCAGCTCGGCTCCATAGGCATGGAACACCGCGCCGATCGTGTCGGCGCTGTCGCCCGTGTTGCCGACGCCGATACCGAACGGCTTGCCGGCCTTGTGGCAGGCCTCGGCCGCCTTGAGGAAGTTATCGAGCGTCCAGTCGTCGGCCTTGGGCGGGCTGCCAGCGGGGTACATCGCCTGCACGTCGATGCCGGCGAACTGCTTCATGTAGTCGATGCGCGAGCACGGGCCCTTGATCTGGCTGCCGACGGTCGCCGGGATGGCGAGCCACTTGCCGCCGATCTTGCCGAGATACTCGACCGTGGCGTTGACCGCGCCGTTGGTCTTGATCAGCTGGTCCATCAGCTCGTCGACGGGCACCAGCTGCTCGGCGTAGCGCGCTGGCAGGAACGAGGTGTGCGCCAAAATGTCATGGCCGGTCTTGGCCTGGGACTCGGCGGCCCCGGTGAGCAGGAGCTTGTTCGCCTGGGTGGTGATGAAGTCGAGCTGGACCTCGACCTTCTCTTTTTCTCCCCACTCCTTGACCAGCGCCTGCGTGGCGTCGTTGGCGTTGGGCACCCAGTGGTCCCAAAAGCCGACAGACAGCTTGCCGGCGGCATAGGCGCCGCGCACGAACGGCGCGCTGAGGCCGAACGCGGTTGCTCCCACAACGGCACCGCGGCGGGAGAGTTTGGTGGATCGCAGCATGACATCGCCCTCCAGATTGGAACGCTTGTCGACGCAACTACCGACTACCGATTTTGCTCGTGAACACCGGAACGTTAGCGCCACCGCGCTTGCCGCGCCAGATGTGCAGGGGCTATGCTGCCATTAATAAATACGCCGATAGGGAGGGCAGCTATGGTTAGCGTATCCCGTGAGTCGCGTAGAGTATTCCTTAAGCGTACCGCGTTAGGCGCTGCCGGCACCCTGGTCGCGCCCTCCATCGTCCGGGCGGCGCCGAAGGCGCTGACAATGATGCATGAAAGCTCGTTCATTCCGCCGTTCGACGCTTTCTTCAAGAACAAGCTCGCTGCCGCCTACGAGAAGGCCACGGGCGTCAAGGTCAACTACGACATCGTTTCCGTCGGCGGCCTGCTGACCCGTGTCACCACCGCGGCTGAAAACGGCACCGGACCCGACATGAGTACAGTCGGCTTCAACTGGGCCTACCTGTTCGACGAAAAGCTGATCGATGTGAGCGACATCGCTGCCGAGATCGGCAAGGAATCCAGCGGCTGGTACGAGAATGCCGAGGAAGCCGTCGTCGTGAACGGCAAGTGGAAAGCGATCCCCTACGCCAACATCGGCCAGCTGATGAACTGGCGCACCGACTGGTTCAAGGAAGCGGGCTACGAGAAGTTCCCCGACACCTGGGACGAGCTGCTCGAGGCCGGCATCAAGCTCAAGAAGAACGGCCATCCGTTCGGCTTCGAGCTTGGCCATGGCTTCGGCGACAACCACGGCTGGCTCTATCCGCTCTTGTGGTCGTATGGCGGCCGTGAGGTCGAGGCCGACGGCAAGACGATCGTGATCGACTCCGACGAGACGGCCCGCGCGGTCGACTACTGCCGCCGGCTCTACAAGGAGACGATGGTCGAGGATTGCCTGGGCTGGACCGATGTCGGCAACAACAAGGCGTTCCTCTCGGAGCAGATCTCCTGCACCAACAACGCCGAGTCGATCCTGTGGGCGGCCAAGAAAGACTTCCCCGACATGGCCAAGGTGATCGACCAGTCGCAGAACCCGACGGGGCCGAAGGGCCGCTTCCATATGCTCAACCCGCAGGCGCATGCGATCTTCTCGCACACGCCGGACAAGCAGGCGGCCAAGGATTTCCTGCGCTGGCTGATGAAGCCCGAGCAGCTTGGCCCCTGGTATGACATCGCCGCCACCTACTACCAGCCGTTCCTGCACAAATACGACGACGCGCCGATGTGGAAGGTCGAGCCGCGCAACATCCCCTTCCGGGACGCGACGGCAAGCGCGCATCTGCCGGGCTGGCCGGCACCGCTCAGCAGGGCTCAGTCGGAGACCATCGCGAAGTACGTCGTGATCGACATGTTCGCCAAGGCGTGCACGGGCAAGTCGACCAAGGACGTGATCGCCGAGGCCAAGGCGCAGCTGCAGCAGATCTACAAGACGGCGTAGGGCGAATGACCGCGCCTTCGCTCGCGCCGGCGCCCTCTGGTTCACTCGGAGGGCACCGGCGGCCGGCGTTCTCGCTCGGCCGCTGGTTTGAGCAGCCCAACGTCTTCAGCTGGCTGATGGTGACGCCACCGGTGCTGTTCCTCGCAGCACTGGTCGGCTATCCGTTGTTCTACGGCATCTGGCTCAGCCTGATGGACCGGCCGGTCGCGAGCACAGGCAAGTTCATCGGCTTCGCCAACTACGTCCAGGCCTGGCACGACCCGGTATTCTGGCAGGTCGTGATCAACACCTTCGTCTACACCGTGGTCGCCACGATCCTGAAGATGATCGGCGGCCTCGGCCTCGCCCTGGTGATGAACCAGGATTTCCGCTTCAAGAACCTCACCCGCGCCCTGCTGCTGCTGCCGTTCATCGTACCGACGGTGCTGTCGACCATCGCCTGGCAGTGGATCCTCGATCCTGCCTTCAGCGTGATCAACTGGACGCTGATTGCGCTCCACCTGATCACCCCGCCCGGCCCGAGCTGGCTCGGCAACCCGCACCTCGCGATGGGCTCCCTGATCGTGGTCAACGTGTGGCGCGGCCTGCCCTTCTATGCCATCACGCTGCTCGCCGGACTGCAGACGATCTCGCCCGAGCTCTACGAGGCGGCAACGATCGATGGCGCGAGCACCTGGGATCGCTTCCGCTGGGTCACCCTGCCGCTGATGAAGCCGGTGATCTTCATCGTCACCATGTTCTCGGTGATCTTCACCTTCTCCGACTTCCAGCTGATCTACGTGCTGACCCACGGCGGGCCGGCCAGTGCCACCCAGGTGTTCGCCACCTACGCCTTCGACATCGCGATGAACGGCGGCCAGCTCGGCCAGGGTGCCGCGATCGCGCTCACCATGGTGCCGCCGTTGGCGCTGCTGATCCTGGCGATGGCGATCTACCTCAAGCCGGACAGGACGACATGACGGTCGGCGATCGTACCCCTTTCGGACGCCTGCTGAAGCTGTGGCTGCCGCTCGGCCTGTCGCTGTTCTTCACGCTGTTCCCGTTCTACTGGATGGCGATCACCTCGCTGAAGCCGAACCAGGAGCTCTACAGCCGCAAGGTCATGCCGCTGATCGTCCATAATCCGACGCTCAAGCACTATGTCGACCTGCTGACCGAGACGAACTTCCTCGAATGGACCTGGAACACCTTCGTCGTCGCGGTGATGTCGACGGCGATCTCGCTGATCTTCGGCGCCATGCTCGCCTATCCGCTGGCGCGCATCCGCTTCGCTGGCGCGGCCCTCGTCTCCTTCGCGATCGCCGCGACCTATCTCGTGCCGCAGCCGCTGCTGTTCGTGCCGCTCGCCGACATCATCAACAGCCTGGGACTGGGCGATACGCTGACGTCAGTGATCCTGACCTATCCCACCCTGCTGATCCCGTTCTGCGCCTGGCTGCTGCTGGGTTACTTCCGCACCGTGCCGACCGAGCTCGAGGACGCCGCCCGCATCGACGGCGCGAGCCGGCTGCAGACGCTGGTCAAGATCGTGCTGCCCCTGTGCGGCCCGGGCTTCATCTCGGCTGGTATCTTCGCCTTCACCCTGGCGCAGAACGAGTTCCTCTACGCGCTGATCTTCCTCACCAAGACCGAGGTCCGCACCGTGCCGGTCGGCGCGATCGCCGAGCTGGTGCGCGGCGACGTCTTCTATTGGGGCCAGCTGATGGCGGCGGCCTTGCTCGGCTCGATCCCGGTCGCCATCATCTATTCCTTCTTCGTCGAGCACTACGTGGCCGGACTCACGGCCGGCTCCGTCAAGGGTTGAACGAGCGTAGGCGTAGTTCGTAGCGAGAGAGCGTTGTTCTAGTTCCAGCGTGGAACCGAGTTGCCTGGCGTAGTTTCCAGCGCACGTCACGACGCGTTTTCTGTTCAAAACACACAAAGTTCCTCGGGAGGCGACCAATGATTCGCATCGCGCGGCGTAAGCTTTTTAAGGGTGCCGGCGGCATGGCCGCCATGCTGGCAAGCGGCACGGGACCGGCGCTCGCCGAAGAGAAGAATGTCCACTGGCTGCGATGGACCGACTTCGTGCCGGCCTCCGATGCCTTGCTCAAGGGCAAGTTCGTGCAGGAGGCCAAGAAGCAGCTCGGCATCACCCTCAAGATGGAGACCGTGAACGCCAACGACCTGCAATCACGCATCACGTCGGCGATCCAGTCCGGCGCCGGCGCCGACATCATCATGGGCTTCAGCAACTGGCCGCAGCTCTATGCCGAGAGCGTGGTCGACGTCGGCGATGTCGCCGACGAGATCGCCAAGGCCCAGGGCGGCTACTACGACGTCTCCAAGCAGATCGCCACGGTCGGCAACAAATGGATCGGCGTCCCCTGGACGGTCGGCGGCGGACTGATCTCCTGGCGTGTCTCCTGGTTCAAGGAGGTGGGTTACGACAAGTTCCCCGAGACCTGGGACACCTACCGCGACGCCGGCAAGAAGCTCAAGGCCAAGGGCCGGCCGATGGGCCAGACCGCCGGCCACACTTTCGGCGATGCGCCGGGCTGGTGGTACCCGTTCCTGTGGTCGTTCGGCGGCAAGGAGGTCGAAGCCGACGGCAAGACCGTGGTGCTCAACAGCAAGGAAACCGTGGAGTCGATCAAGTACGCGGTCGCGCTGTGGAAGGAGACCATGGACGAAGGCGGGCTCGCCTGGGACGACACCAACAACAACCGGGCCTTCCTGTCCGGCACGATCTGCGCCACCAACAACGGCGCGTCGATCTACATCGAGGCCAAGAAGAAGCCCGACGTCTACCAGACCGAGAAGGGCACGCCGATGTTCAAGGACATCCAGCATGCGGCGATCCCGAAGGGTCCGGCCGGACAGTACAACTCGCCCGGCGTCTTCACCGACATGCTGATGGGCTATTCCAAGAACCAGCCGGCGGCCAAGGAGTTCATGCGCTGGGCACGCTCGCCGCAGGTATTCGGCGAGTGGTTCACGTCGCAGCAGGGCTACAGCTCCGGCGCGACGAAGATGTGGGAAAAGGACAAGGTCTGGGAGGTCGACCCGGTGATGCTGCCGTTCAAGGACTTGCCCAACAACGGCCGCCTGGTCGGCTATGCCGGCCCGCCCAACCGCAAGGCAGCCGAGGTGGTGACCAAGTACATCGTCGTCGACATGTACGCCAAGGCGATCCAGGGCATGGCGCCCGAGGAAGCCGCCAAGTGGGCGCACGGCGAGGCCGCCAAGGTCTACGTCTGAACGGCAACGACCACTGCGGAAACTGCGCAAAGTACTTTCCGCACTTTCCGCTGTGGTCGACGCCCTGCGCTAACCGGTTACCGCAGTTAGCGCAGTGCTCAAGCGTCCTCTCCGCCGCGCAAGCGGGGGAGAGGAAGGGACCCGTTGCGAAGCAACGGGGAGGTGAGGCGGTCGGGCAGCAGAGATGGTGGATGTGCTGAGCGCGAGTGGCCTCAGCAAACCACTGCGGAAACTGCGCAAAGGTACTTTCCGCACTTTCCGCTGTGGTCGCCGCCGTCTGTGCCGCAGAGGCTCCGACGTCTTTACTTTGACGCCGGGAAGAAATTCCTGATCGCACGGGAATCGCGAGGCTCGTCTCGTCGTTCCAGGCTTTGCGCAGTTTCCGCAGCCCATCCCCGTGCTTATATTCGTGACCATCCTGTTCCCCTTAGGGACGCGGGAGGGTGGAGCACGTCCGCAAGCTCGGAAAGCGCCAATGACTGCCATCAAGCATAGTGTCGTCGAGACCCGAGGCTTCCGCACCCATATCGCCGAAGCCGGCAGCGGACCGATACTCTTGCTCCTGCACGGCTGGCCGGAATTCTGGGCGACCTGGGAGCCGATGTTCGAGAGGCTCGGCGACCGCTATCGACTGATCGCGCCCGACTTCCGCGGCTTCGGTGAAAGCGGCAATCCCGACAAGGGGCACACCGACCAGGCCGGTCCCGACGTGCTAGCCGATGACATCGCTGCACTGATGGAGGCGTTGGACATCGCGAAGGCAGGTTTCGTCGGCCACGATGTCGGCGCCACGGCGATGCAGCGGCTGGCGATCAACCATCCGGACAGGGTCGCCGGCCTGTTCTTCTTTAATTGCGCCACGAACGGAATTGGGGCGCGCTGGCGCGAGCCGCGGCAGATCAACGAGATCTGGTATCAGACCTTCCACCAGATGCCGTTCGCGCCGGAGCTGGTCGGCGCCAGCCGCGACACCTGCCGCGCCTACTTCCGGCATGTCCTGACCCACTGGTCGCATCGCAAGGATGCCTTCGACAGCGTGCTCGAGCGCTGGGTCGACAACTTCCTGCGACCGGGCAACCTGCAAGGCGGCTTCAACTGGTACGTCTCGCAGAATGCCGGACGGCTCGCGGTGATGGCCGGCGCGGCTCCGAAGCCACCCAGGATCAAGCAACCCGCCCGCGTCTTCTGGGGCCACCACGATCCGGTGCTGCGCAGCGACTGGATCGAGTTCGTGCCGGAGTACTTCGAGAACGTAGAGGCCAGCATCGCCGAAGATGCCGGCCACTTCGTCCACTACGAGACGCCGGACGCGGCGGCCGTCGAGATCGACCGCTTCTTCAGGCGTATCGGCTACAAATAGAAAGCTCCCCGCTCAAACGTCCTCTCCGCGCGCGAGTAGCCTCCGCAAACACTGCGGAAACTGCGCTAACCGGTTACCGCAGTCAGCGCAGTGCTCAAACGTCCTCTCTGCCATGATGCGGGCGGAGAGGTGTGCTGCGGTCGTGGTGTAGTCGCCCGCACATGAAAAGGCCCCTCGCTTTCGCGAGAGGCCCCTGGTGACCACAGCGGAAAGTGCACAAAGGCCCTTTCCGCAGTTTCCGCAGCCGTCTCAGTGGCGGACGTGCGCTTCGGCCTTCTTGGCCGATTCGGATGCCGCGTCGACGACCATGTTCTTCATCGCCTTCTGCAGCTTGTCAAAGGCGCGCACCTCGATCTGGCGCACGCGCTCGCGGCTGATGCCGTATTTGGACGAAAGGTCCTCGAGCGTCTTGGGCTCGTCGACCAGACGGCGCTCGACGATGATGTGCCGCTCGCGGTCGGTCAGGCTCTTCAGCGCCTGCGCCAACATGTGCTTGCGCTGGCCGAGTTCCTGGCTGTCGCCGAGCCGGGCTTCCTGGTTGGGCGTGTCATCGACCAGCCAGTCCTGCCATTCCATGTCGCCTTCGGCCTTCACGGCCGCGTTCAGCGAAGAGTCCGGCGCGGCGAGGCGGCGGTTCATATTCACCACCTCCTCCTCGGGCACGCCGAGGCGGGTGGCAATCTTGGAGACCTGCTCGGGCGAGAGATCGCCCTCCTCGATCGCCTGCATCTGGCCCTTGAGCTTGCGCAGGTTGAAGAACAGCTTCTTCTGCGCCGCGGTGGTGCCCATCTTTACCA
>DASXQC010000267.1:0-9541 GCA_036493235.1 Reyranella sp. | reverse complement strand
GTCAGGCTGGCGCCCTGGTTGCGCGGCCGCGTCTCGTCGACCCAGACATGGATCGGGATGCCGGCATTGTGGGCGTGATAGATCGGCGACAGGGCAGTGCCCCAGTCGACGGTCGCGAGCCAGCCGGCGTTGCAATGGGTCAGCGCCTCGAGGCGCTCGCCGTGCGGCCTGATCTGCTTGATCTCGGCCAGGCCGTTCTCGCCGATGCGGCGGCAGATCTCGGCGTCCTCGTCGCAGATCTCGGCCGCGCGCCGGTAGGCGGCCTCGCGACGTTTGCCCTGCCCCAGCGGCGCCAGCAGCGCGCGCAGGTCGTCGAGCGCCCAGCGCAGGTTGACCGCGGTCGGGCGCGAAGCGAGCAGCACCTTGTAGGCGCGCTCCAGATTGGCGTCGGACGGATCGGCGGCCATGGCGAGCGCCATGCCGTAGGCGGCGGCGGCGCCGATCAGCGGGGCGCCGCGGACGATCATGGTGCGGATGGCGCGCTCGGCGTCCTCCACGGTCGTGAAATCGCGCACGACGAACCGGTGTGGCAGCAGCGTCTGGTCGATCGCCTGCACGGTCGTGCCGTCGGCGCCGAGCCAGATGGTGCGATAAGGTTTGCCGTCGACCTTCACGTCATGGTCTCCCGTAGGATCGCGCGCGCTGCGTCGCTTGCCGATCCGATGTCGCTGAAGCTCGCCCTTTCTACCATGAGTGAGCGCGCCAGCTTCAACGCACGCTTCTCGCAGATCGCGCGCAGGTCGGGGTCGGCGATGCTCTCCATGTCCTCGACATGCGCCAGCCCCAGGATTCGGCGCGTCATCTTGGCACCGGCGAAGCCCAGCGAATCGACGAACAGGCGGCGCAGGTAGGCATCCTGGGCGGCCTTCAGCGCGCCCGGCCCTCCGTCGGAGAACAGGGCCGGCAGGAAGGCATCGCCCGCATGGGCGGTATTCCACAGCGTCCGGAAGCGCTGCTCGAACAGCCGCCACACCGCCTCGGCCGTCTCCAGGATCCACTGGCGATAGCCGTCGCGCTCACCGGGGCGCGCTTCGTGACCGCTCTGCGAGAAGAACGCGAGGTAGAGGTTCCCGATCAGCGCGCCGAGGTCGAAACCCATCGGGCCGTAGAACGCGAACTCGGGATCGATGGCGATGGTCTCGGCCTCGGTCACCATGATCGAACCGGAATGCAGGTCGCCGTGGATCATTGCCTCGGCGTTGCCCAGGAACTGGAGCTTCAGTTCCTGCGCCGCGCGCTTCCACGGACCGTCGGTCCGCACGGCCGCCGCGGTGGCGTCGAGTTGCGGGCTGGTCCAGCGATTGGCTTCGGCGATGCGCCAGGGATCGGTGAAGACCAGGTCCTCGGTGATCCGGCAGAGATCGGTGTTGGCGCAGAACAACGCCACCTGCCGCTTTTTGTCGGCCGCCGGCTGGCCGAGGTCGGAGGTGCCGAACAAGGTGCCGGCCATGAAGGTCGCCATGTGCTCGGCCAGCTTCGGATAGACGATGCCGCGGATCAGGCCCTTGCGCAGGATGATGTGCGGCTCGAGATAGGCCATGACGATGAGTGCCAGGCCCTCGTCGAAATGGAAGACCTTGGGAACGTGCTGCGGCACCAATCGCGCCTGCGCGGTCAGGGCCTGGTGCTCGAAGAACGAGCGCCGCAGAGAGAGCGGCCAGCTCTCGCCGACCAGCCGCACGTAAGGCAGCGCCTGTTTCACAACGACGCCGCTCTCAGGTCCTTGGACGATGAAGACGAGATTGAGGTTGCCGTCGCCGACCTCGCGGACTTTCCAATCCGCCGACTTGCCGCCGAGGCGGGCGGCGATCGCCGGCAAGCCCGCCAGATAGGCGGCGACGTCGTTTTCCTTCAGGGCGCGATAGCCGGACGGGACGTCGAGGGCCATGACGGCCGGAACATCCGGCGTCGGGCGGCCAAGGTCAAGCGAGGTTGCGCGCCCTGCGGCGACGATCGCCGCCGTATCGAGCGCGTCCGGATGTTACAATCACGGGCCGTCACCGGTGTGAGTCAGGTTTTGTTGCGTGGAGGCATCGATGGACATCGACGGATTGACGATGGTGCGGAGCCCTCATTCGCCGAAGGAGACGATGGATCGGTTGGAGGCGGCGGTGAAGGCCAAAGGCATGACCGTCTTCGCGCGCATCGATCATGCGGCGGGCGCGGCCGAGGCCGGCCTCACGCTGCGGCACACTAAGCTGCTGATCTTCGGCAACGCGCGTGGCGGTACGCCTCTGATGCAAGCCGTGCAGACGATGGCAATCGACCTGCCGCTCAAGGCCTTTGGTCTGGCAGGACGCTTCGGGCGATACTTGGCTGTCGTGGAACGAGCCGCGGTGGCTCGCGCGACGACACGGAGCGGGCTCAGCAATCGATGCCTCGCTCGGCGCCATGAGTGCCGCCCTCGCGGCGCTCGCTGAAGCGTCGGTTTCCTGACCGAGGGAGCGATCGATGGAACCCTGGAAAGTCCCCGCACCGCTGCCGGGCATCGTCTTCGCCCTCGACGAGAAGCCGGCCTTCGCTCCGGGCGATCGGGTGCGCGTCGGCACGCGCCAGCCGATCGGCCACTATCGCGTGCCGACCTATCTGCGCGGCAAGGCCGGCCGGGTCGAGCAGGTGATCGGGCCTGCCGTCGACAACGAGGAGGAGGGCTACGGCCGCAATGCCGGCTCCCGCCGCCACTACTACCGCGTGGCCTTCGCGATGACCGAGATCTGGCCCGGCTACACCGGCCAGCCGCATGATGGCCTGTTGATCGAAATCTATGAAAGCTGGCTGGAGAGGATCGAGCGATGACGTCCGGACACGACGACCATGATCATGGTCACGATCATCCACATGCCGAGATCAGCGACGACAGGCCTGGCTACTACGACATCATGGAGACGGCCGTCCGCGAGCTGCTGGTCGAGAGGAAACTGATCGGCCCGGACGAGATCCGCCGCCAGATCGAGGTGCTCGATTCGCGCACGCCGGCGCTCGGCGCCAAGGTCGTGGCGCGGGCCTGGGTCGACGCCGGCTTCCGTGCGCGGCTGCTGGCCAACGGCCGCGCCGGCTGCGAGGAACTCGGCATCAGCTTCTACGACGACACCCAGCTGATTGTGATGGAGAACACCGACAAGGTGCACAATCTGATCGTCTGCACGCTGTGCTCCTGCTATCCGCGCCCGGTGCTGGGCCTGCCACCCGACTGGTACAAGGCACGGCCTTACCGTGCCCGCGCCGTGATCGAGCCGCGCAAGGTGCTGGCCGAGTTTGGCACGACCATCCCCGACGAGGTCGAGGTGCGCGTCCACGATTCGACGGCGATGGTGCGCTATCTCGTGCTGCCGCGCCGGCCCAACGGCACCGAGCACTACAGCGAGGAGCAGCTTGCGACGCTGGTGACGCGCGACACGATGATCGGCGTCATACCGGCGAGTGTGGCCGACGACCGTCGGGCAATGATCGGAAGGAACGCGCCATGAGCGACACCGAGAAGCTGGTGAACCGTTTGCCGAACGATATCGGCGGGCTGGCGGCCGAGCCGATCCGGCAGGTCGATCACGAGCTCGAGCCGTGGGAGAAGCGCTGCCACGCGCTCGCCGACGTCCTCGACTTCCACAAGATCATCAACACCGAGGAGAAGCGTTGCGGAGTCGAGGCGCTGGGCGCCGAGATGGTCGGCAAGCTCACCTACTACGAGCGCTGGATCGTCGCCTTCTCCAACATCCTGTTCCGCAAGGGCATCCTGAATCCGACCGAGCTCGCCGAGAAGATGAGGGAAGTCGAGGCGCGCTGGGACGAGCATCGTTAAGCGCGGCCTGCATGCTATGGTGTCGGCAGGGGGACACCATGAGATCGACACTATCCCTGATCGTGGCCGCTCTGCTGGCCGGCTGCACCGCGCTTGCACCGCGATCCGACACTGCCGCCGTCGCCTGGACCCAGTTCGGCCAGGGTGACGATCCGCAGTTGATCGCGCGCGTTCTGATCGCCGACGGCGCGAGCTGCCCGACCATCACGGTCGACAGCACGAGCGCGACAATGCGCGAGCGGCAGGATCCGCGCTCGGGACTGTTCGGCCGGATGTGCGAGGAGCGGCGCACGCTGGGCAGCGCGATGCATGTCCGCATCGCCTCCGGCTCGACCGTGCTGCTCGATCAGCAGGTGACGCGCAATCCGCAGACCATCGCCGTGGTCGGCGACACCGGCTGCCGCATCACCAGCTTTTTCGACCAGGGCTGCGCCGACCCTGCAAAGTGGCCGTTTGCGCAGATCGCCGATCAGGTGGCGAAGCAGCAGCCGTCCCTGATCGTCCATCTCGGCGACTACTACTATCGCGAAGCACCGTGCAAAGGCTCTGACAGGAATTGCGGACGGGCGCCCTACGGCGACCGCCCCGAGTCGTGGAAGGCGGAGTTCTTCGGACCGGCGCGCACCCTGCTGGCCAAGGCGCCGTGGCTGTTCGTGCGCGGCAACCACGAGGACTGCATGCGCGGCGGCTACGGCTGGACCTACTACTTCGGCGACAGCCCGATGGCCTGCGAGGTGGTGTACGACCAGAGCATCGTTCGTCTCGCCGGCCTCACGCTGGTCGATGTCGATTCAGCCCATGCCGACGACAAGTACGCCGTCGTGCCGGTGAACCAGAAGTGGCAGTCGATCGCCGACACGATCGTGTCCAAGGTCGCCGGCATGAGCGGGGCGATCATCCTGATGACCCACGTCGCGCCCTACGCCGTCTGCGCCACACCGTGCGACAAGACCGCCGTCGCCGACATCGGCGGCCTGCGCACGGTCGCCGCGGCGCTGCGCACGACCGGGCGGCGGACCATCCTGCTGGCAGGCCATCTCCACACCTTTCAGACGCTCGATGCCGGCGGCGGGCTGAGCCAGGTCATTGTCGGCAATGGCGGCGCCGACCTCGATCCGTTTCCGGTCGGCGTGTCGCCACCGCCGGTCACCGGCTTTTCCTTCACCGACTGGCGGCGCACCGGCGCGAAATGGCAGGAGATCGTGCTCCACGGCACCGTCTCGGGCCGGGCGCAGCTTTGGGGCTCGCGCCACGGTTTCGGCATCCTCACGCCGTCGACGCTCGGGCTCGAGATGTACGACGTCTCAGGCCAGCGCCAGTTTGCCTGCGACCTCGCTGGTGGGACGATCCCGCGCTGTCGCTGACCAGGAGTCGAAATTTGCGACAGCCGGGCGTCGGCAAAAGCCGACGATTTTTTGCCGGCTGTTGCACATGTACCTGCAGTCTCCTGTCCAAACCGTCCAAACAGAGTCCAGCCGCGCCGGTGGCGGTGGATTCGTGGACTCGGGGCCAAAACCCTTATGGAACAGGCATCGGAGGCGTCCACGCCCCGTGTCGACTCGCGATGGACGGTCAGATCGAGCGGGCGACGGCGTCGACGATGGCGGCCGCGTCGAGCTTGTAGGCGCGGTAGAGGTCGGGAATATCGCCCGACTGGCCGAACGCCTCGATGCCGAGCGGTACGACTCGCTGGCCGCGCACGCTGCCGAGCCAGGAGAGCGCCAGCGGATGGCCGTCCATCACGGTGATCAGGCGAGCGTCGCGCGACAGCGGCGTCAGCAGCCGCTCGACCGGCGCGGCCGAACGATCGACCGAACCCGCGGTACGGCCGCGGCTGCGCTGCGCCGCCAGCCAGTCGGCGTGCAGGCGGTCGGGTGAGGTCAGCACCAGCAGGCCGGCGCCGGCGAAGTCCTTCACGACGCTCTCGTGCGCTTCGATGGCTTCGGGCGTGACCGCTCCGATGCAGACGATGGCGATATCGGCGTCGTCGTCCGGCGGGGCGTACCAGTAGCCGCCGTCGATGATGTCCGCCTGCTGCCCGGCCGTGAGCGTGCGCTGGGGCTGCTCCAGGCTGCGGGTCGAGAGTCGCAGGTAGATCGAGGAGCCTTTCGGCTTCTGCATATGCTCCAGCCCGAAGCGCATCAGCACGGCGAGCTCGTCGACGTAGGCCGGCTCGTAGGAGAGCAGGCCGGGCTGGCCGATGCCGATCAGCGGTGTGTGGATGCTCTGATGCGCGCCGCCTTCGGGCGCCAGCGTCACGCCCGCCGGCGTGGCGACGATCATGAACCGCGCATCCTGGTAGCAGGCGTAGTTCAGGGCATCCAGACCGCGGGCGATGAACGGGTCGTACAGCGTGCCGATCGGCAGCAGGCGCGTGCCGAACAGCTCGTGGCTGAGCCCCAGCGCCGCGAGCTGGATGAATAGGTTGTTCTCGGCGATGCCGAGCTCGATGTGCTGGCCGCGCGGCGTCTTGCGCCACAGCTGGGCCGACACGACCTTGAGCTCGCGGAACACGTCCTCGGCCTCGGTGTGGCCGAACAGGCCGCGCCGGTTGATCCACGCGCCGAGGTTGGTCGAGACCGACACATCCGGCGAGGTCGTGACGATGCGGCGACTGAGCTCGCTATCCTCGGCGGCGATCGCATTCAGGATCTTGCCGAAGCCGGTCTGCGTGCTCGACTCCTTGTCGCTCGGCTTGGACAGCGCCGCGGGCAAGGCAACGGTTGGCGCCTCGGTGCGGCGGCGGCCCTCCGCGTTGAACGGCGCCTCCTTGAGGAAGGCTTCGAGCTCGGCCGGTGGCAAGGTGAGTCCGGCGAACTTGTCCCATTCCTGGCCGTCGACGATGGCCATGCCCTTCTTGAAGCCCGCCATCTGCTCGAGCGTCATCAGGCCGGAGTGGTTGTCCTTGTGGCCGGCGAACGGCAGGCCCTGGCCCTTGATGGTGTAGGCGATGAAGCAGGTCGGCGTGTCGTCCTGGACGTCCTCGAAGGCGTCGAGCACGGCCTGCATGTCGTTGCCGGCGAGGTTGGTCAGCAGCCGGTGCAGGCTGTCGTCGTCGTGGCTCTCGAGGATGCGGCGGATGCCCGGATACTGGTTGAGATCGCGGTTCAGCGCCTCGCGCCAGCCCGCGCCGCCCTTGAACACCAGCGCCGAGTAGAGCGAGTTGGGGCAGTCGTCGATCCATTGCCGCAGATGATCGCCGTCGGGCTGGGCGAAGGTCGTCTCCAGCAACTTGCCGTACTTCAGCGTCACGACGCGCCAGCCGACCAGTTCGAACATCTCGCCGATGCGGCCGAACAGCCGGTCGTTGACCACGCCATCGAGGCTCTGGCGATTGTAGTCGATCACCCACCACAGGTTCCGGACATCGTGCTTCCAGCCTTCGAGCAGCGCCTCGAAGATGTTGCCCTCATCGAGTTCGGCGTCGCCGACCAGTGCCACCATGCGGCCCGTCGGCCGCTCGGCCGGTGCGAGCTGCTTTAGCCGCACATAGTCCTGCACGATCGAGGAGAAGAGCGTCATGGCGACGCCGAGGCCGACCGAGCCGGTCGAGAAGTCGACGTCGTCGATGTCCTTGGTGCGCGAGGGATAGGATTGCGCGCCGCCCAGCCCGCGGAACTTCTCGAGCTTCTCGCGCGTCTGGTTGCCGAACAGGTACTGGATGGCGTGGAACACCGGCGAAGCGTGCGGCTTCACCGCGATCCGGTCCTCGGGCTTCAGCACCGAGAAGTAGAGGGCAGTCATCACCGTCGCCAGCGAGGCGCAGGACGCCTGATGACCGCCGACTTTCAGCCCATCGCGGTTGGGGCGAATGTGGTTGGCGTGGTGGATCGTCCAGGACGATAGCCACAGCACCTTGCGCTCCAGCTCGCGGAGCAGGCGCAGGCGTTGCACGGGGGCCAAAGTTGTCATGCCGCCAGCCATACGCCCCCAACCGGGGAAAATCCTTGCGTTTGGCCCTGGTTTTCCTCTGTATTGGGTAGGATTGTCCCAATTGGCGGAAATTTGCGCAATGATCTCCCTCGATGCCATCGACCGGCGCATTCTCGAACGGCTGCAGCAGGAGGGACGTCTCAGTAACGCCGAGTTGGCCGACAAGGTTGGGCTCTCCTCCTCGCCCTGCTGGCGGCGGGTCAAGGCGCTCGAGGACGCTGGGGTCATCAAGGGCTACGCCGCCCTGCTGGACGCCAAGACGGTCGGCCTGTCGGTCAATGTCTTCGTGTCGGTCTCGCTCTCGACACAGAACGAGAAGTCGCTGGCTGCCTTCGAACGCGCGGCGGCGGCGCGGCCGGAGGTGATGGAGTGCTACCTGATGACCGGCGACAGCGACTACCTGCTGCGCGTCGTCGTGCCCGACCTCGAGGCCTACGAGCGCTTCGTCATGGACTTCACCAAGATCCCCGGCATCGCCCAGATCCGCAGCTCCTTCGCGCTCCGGCCCGTGAAGCAGGGCACTGCATTGCCTCTTTCATAGCTCCTCCTCCGTTTTACGGGGGAGGATACAGGAGGGGGAAAGCCACACAGCCGATGCCTGGGCTTTCAGATCATGATCTCTTCCTGGCCTGAATCGCGACTGATGCTTTCCCCCTCCGGCCTCCCCCGTGGGACGGGGGAGGTGTAGTGTGGGGATGGAGGAGCCCATGCTGACACCGATCGTCTTCGATACCGAAATCGGCCGCCAGTTCGTCAAGTATGCGCGGCTCGTATCGGGCAGGGGCTATGTCCACAACACGCTGGGCAACATCGTGATCCGGACGCCGCATCCGGACTATCCGCACGGCGTCGCCTACACCAAGCACGCCGAGGTCTCGCTGGAGGAGATGGAGGCGAGCAACATCGTCATCACCGACGTGCCGACCAGCCGGATCGCGTGGGGCGAGCGCATGACCTCGGTCGGGCACAATCTCAGCCGCGAGATCCTGCGGCTGCGGCCCGACATCAACGCCACCATCCATGTGCACGACGACGCGACCATCGCGCTGCTCGGCTCCGGCGCGCCGCATGACTTCAAGGTGCTGTCGCTCGATCCGCCGTTCGTGCTGGGCAAGCCGGTGCACTACGTGCCGGCGCATGTCGACGTCGAAGCCGACGTGAGCTCGGTCGCAGATTTTATCCAGGACACCAACCTCGTCGTGCTGGTCGGCCATGGCCTTACAGCGCTCGGCCGCAACGTGTCGGAGGCCTATCACCGGCTGAACACCTTCACCGCGGAGGTGCGGCGCTGCCTGCTGGCCGAGCAGGTCGCGGCGCTCAAGGGCACCACACCGACCTATCGCGCGCAGCACGAGATCGAGGAGATGTACCGCTTCGCCGAGCGCATCATCTATCCGACGCGGCCCGACCATGTGATGCACGAGGAGGCGGCGGAGTAGGACCATGGCCATGCCGGCCCGTTCCGGCTTCCCGACGGGCTTCGTCGCGGTGTTCCTCGTCACCTGCCTCCTGTTCGCGATCACTGTCGCGACGGTGGCCGATTCGCGCAGCAGCGATGCCGCCGGCAACGCGATGTCGGACACCTATGCGG
Source organism: Reyranella sp. (assembly GCA_036493235.1). GTDB lineage: Bacteria > Pseudomonadota > Alphaproteobacteria > Reyranellales > Reyranellaceae > Reyranella. The sequence continues at coordinate 221 of DASXQC010000267.1, read as the reverse complement.
CGATGTCGGCGGGTGCCCTTTGGATCGCGCTCGCCGTGCTGCTGGTCATGGCCGCAGTGGGCGGCAGGATGGTGTCCTGCGCGTCGTGGACGCTGTTCGGGCTGGTGCCGGCAGCGGTCGTTGCCTCCTTCCTCGCCATGGGCCGCTTCGGCCAGGGCGACAGGTCGGCGCTGATCGTGGTGGTCGCGTTGCCGGCGCTGTTGATCCTCTATGCCGCCTGG
>DASXQC010000266.1:0-5259 GCA_036493235.1 Reyranella sp. | reverse complement strand
CCGAGATGGTCGAGGGACTGCGCGAGCTGCATCTCGACGGGCTGATCGGCGTCGGCGGCGACGGCAGCCTCGAGATCCTGCGCCGCCTGCTCGACGGCACGCACCTGCCGTTCATCGGCATCCCCAAGACGATCGACAACGACGTCTTCAACACCGAGCGCGCGATCGGCTATTCGACTGCGATCGCCATCGCCACCGAGGCGCTCGACCGCCTGCAGCCGACCGGCGCCAGCCACGACCGCGTCATGGTGCTGGAGGTGATGGGCCGCGACGCGGGCCACATCGCCATCGCTGCAGGCATCGCCGGTGGCGCCGACATCGTGCTGATCCCCGAGGTCGAGTGGCATCTCGATCACGTTGCCAAGCGGGTCGGCCATCTCCGCCGGACTGGTCGTAACTCCGCGCTGGTCGTGGTCGCCGAGGCGGCGGGCGAGAGTCATTTGGGCGAGCGGCGCGGCGATGCCAGCATCGGCGAATGGCTGGCCCACCGGCTGACCGAGAGGACCGGCGCCGAGGCGCGCGCCACCGTGCTGGGCCACGTCCAGCGTGGCGCCCAGCCGACGGCGGAGGACCGGCTGCTGGCCGCGGCGTTCGGCGTGCGTGCGGTCGACCTGCTGGCCGCCGGCAAGGCCGACCGCATGGTCGGCTGGTGGAACCGCACGGTGATCGACGTGCCGCTGGAGAAGGTGGTCGGCCGCTCCCGCACGGTCGATCCTCAAGGCGCCCTGACCCGTACCGCCCGCGCGCTCGGCATCTGCCTGGGCGACGAGGCCTGATCTTCTTGCGCTGGGGGCGCGCCACTCCAGTGGCGAGATCTTCACTGCCCTCGACGAAGACGCGTCACTGGAGTGACGCGCCCCCAGCACAAGAATCATCCCAGCGCGCTGGGACGATGCCGATGCCGATTCCATAAGGCTTTTGGGCGATTCATCCCAAGTCCTGCACCACAGCACCGTTGGGACGATTGTCGAATTGGTGGGACGCGGGACGCGCCTTTATTCAAATGAGATCGTTCTGCCACAGCCAGAAAACTTCGCCCGAACTTTGCTCGGTATCGAGCCAGACAAAGTCCATCTCGGGATAGGCACGCTCGAGCGGCGCCTTTCCGCGGCCGATCTCGCACAGGACACCGCCGCCGGGACGGAGATGCCGCGGCGCCTCGGCGAGGATGCGATGCACGAGGTCGAGTCCGTCGTCGCCGGCGGCCAGCGCCATGCGCGGCTCGTGATGGTATTCGGGCGGCAGCTTGGCCATGCCGCGCGCATCGACATAGGGCGGGTTGGTGATGATCAGGTCGTAGCGCTGCTTGCCCAGCGGCTGGAAGAGATCGCCGCGATGCAGCGTGACGCGGTCGCCCAGCCGATGCGTCGCCACGTTACGCCGCGCCAGCGAGAGCGCGCCGGCCGACAGATCGACGGCATCCACTTTGGCGCGCGGAAAGGTGAGGGCGGCGAGGATCGCGAGGCACCCCGAGCCGGTGCAGAGATCGAGCACGCGCCGCACCTTGCGCGGATCGATCGGCAGCGCGCCATCCGCTAGCAGATCGCCGATGAAGGAGCGCGGGATCAGCGCCCGCCGATCGATGTGGAAGCGCACGCCGCGCATATAGGCCGCGCCCAGCAGATACGGCGCGGGCATGCGCAACGCGACGCGCGCGTCGATCAGGGTCAGCAGCTTCGCGCGTTCGGCGGCGGTCGGCTCGAGGTCGAGCCACGGATCGAGCGTGTGGATCGGCAGGCGCAACGCTTCCAGCATCATGAATGCCGCCTCGTCGACGGCATTGGTTGTGCCGTGGCCATAGGCCAGGTGCGCTGCCTTGAAGCGTCGCACCGCGAACCGGAAGAAGTCATTCAGGGTGACGAGAGAGGGTTTTGAAGCGGCCGGCATGCGGGCCTAGATTAGCCGACATGAACCGCCGCGCCTTCGTTTTTGCGAGCCTGGCCGCTTCGCTGGCGGCGGGCACGGCGCGTGCGAGGAGCACGCCTTTGGTGATGTACATCGGCGGCCAGGATTGCCCGCCGTGCCGGCGCTGGACCGCGGCCTACAAGGACCGCTGGTTCGCATCGCCTGAATACCGGCAGGTCAGCTGGTACGAAGTCGAGCCGCCGCATCTCAGGGAAGCCTATCAGGAGCGGCATTGGCCGGAACCCCTGTGGCCGGTGCTGGCGCAGGTGCCGCACAAGTCGGGCACGCCGCGCTTCCTGATCGTTGTGGACCGGCGGATCGTGTCGAACGAGATCGGCGTCTCGAGGTGGCTTCGGACGATGGCCGAGCTCAGGACGCTTTTGGGAGAGTAGATGTCATGATGGCGCTCGAAGGTTTGGTGGTTCTCGACCTCACGACGCATTTGTCGGGACCGTTCTGCGGCATGCAGCTCGCCGACATGGGCGCCGACGTGATCAAGATCGAAAGCCCGAAGGGCGATTCCATCCGCGGCGCGCCGCCGTTCGTCGAGGGTGAAGGCGCACCCTTCATGCTGTGGAACCGCAACAAGCGCGGCATCGTGCTCGACCTCAAGGCGGCCGATGATCTCGAGATCTTCTGGGATCTGGTCGATACGGCCGACGTGGTGCTGGAGAACTTCCGGCCGGGCGTGCTGGCCAAGCTCGGCATCGGCTGGGAGGCGTTGCACAAGCGCAACCCGCGGCTGATTCTGGGCTCGATCTCGGGCTTCGGCCAGACGGGGCCCTATGCCAAGCGCGGCGGCTTCGATCTGGTGATCCAGGCGATGTCGGGCTTGATGTCGGTGACTGGGCCGAAGGACGGCCCGCCCTACCGCATTCCGCTCGCCATCTCCGACGTCGGGGCCGGCCTCTATCTCACCATCGGCGTGCTGTCGGCCTTGCAGGCGCGGCACAAGACAGGCGAGGGGCAGTGGGTGGAAACCTCGCTGCTCGAGGCCACGGTGTCGCTCGGCGTCTACGAGGCGGCCAACTACTTCGCGACCGGCGTGCGGCCAGAGAAGCTCGGCCAGGGCCATCGCGGCTCCTCACCTTACCAGGTGTTCCAGACCATGGACGGCTGGATCACGATTGGCGCGGCACAGCAGAACTTTTTCGCCAAGGTCTGCGCGATGATTGGCAAGCCCGAATTGATCGACGACCCGCGCTTCAAGACTAATGCGCTGCGGGTGAAGAACAACGGCGAGATCGTCGCCATCCTGCAGGCCGAGCTCGCCAGGAAAACCAACGCCGAGTGGCTGTCCGCCTTCGAGGCCGAGGGCATTCCGGCCGGCCCGGTGATGCATCACGACGAGGTGTTCGCCGATCCGCAAATCCTGGCGCGCGGCATGGTGGGCGAAGTCACGCACGCCAAGGCGGGCAAGCAGAAGACGCTCGGCGTGCCGGTCAAGCTGTCGGCGACGCCCGGCGGCCTGCGCCGCGCGGCGCCGACGCTCGGCGAGCACAATGCCGAGCTCAAGAAGCGGAAATCGAAGGGGGAGAAGCAATGGTCCGAACGAAAGGTCTCATCGCCGCGCTCGCGCTGATCGTCCCGGGCGCCGCGGCGGCACAGAACGGCTACAGCTTCATCGACGCCGATCGCTCGGCGGTGCACTACAGCGTCGCGCCGATCAAAGCGGCGATGCCGTGCGCCGCCGTGGCGCATCTCGCCTGGGCCTCGATGACTGTCCTCTCGACCCGCACCGTGCCGGCGGCCGACGGTGCGCCCGAACATTGCCGGGTCGAGGGCCTGATCGCGCCCGAGGTGAAGTTCGAGCTGAACCTCCCGGCCAACTGGAACCGTCGTTTCTACATGCATGGCAACGGCGGCTTCGCCGGTGAATCGCCGGAGTCCGGGCCGCGGCCGATGTATCGCGCTAACGCGCTGAAGCAGGGCTTCGCGACGGTGCAGACCAATACCGGCCATGACGCCGTCGCCGAGCCGCTCGCGACCTTCGCCGCCGACTATGCCAAGCGCGTCGATTACGCTTTCCGCGCCGTGCACATGACGGTGACCGAGGCCAAGAAGATCGTCGCCGCCTATTACGGCCGCGCGCCGTCCTACTCCTACTGGGACGGCTGCTCGACCGGCGGCCGGCAGGGGCTGATCGGCGCCCAGCGCTTCCCCGGTGACTTCGACGGCATCGTCGCCGGCGCGCCTGTGCTGAACTTCGTCGACACGGTGACACAGAGCCTGTGGAACGGGCTGGTGCTGTCCGAGACGCCGGTGTCGCTCGCCAAGCTGAAGCTGGTGGCCGACGCGACCTACGCGCGATGCGACGCCAAGGACGGGCTGAAGGACGGCCTGATCGACGACCCGCGCAAGTGCGACTTCGATCCCACGCGCGACGTCAAGCAGTGCGCGGCCGGCCAGGACGGCGACGACTGCCTGACGTCGGCGCAGGCCGCAGCGGTGAAGAAGGTCCACGACGGGCTGCAGGTGAACGGCAAGCCGGCGCTGTTCGGCTATCCGATCGGCTCGGAGGTGACCGGCTTCTCCACCACCGCCGGCGGCAAGATGACCAGCGGTTGGGATCTGTGGTTGACGCCGCCGCCGGGCGGGAAGTCGTTCCAGCACGCTTTCGGCGACAGCTTCGTGCGCTACTGGGCCTCGCCGAAAACAGACCCGTCGATCGATAGTGCGAAGTTCGACTTCGACAAGGACATGGCGAAGTACGCCGACGCCCGCATGTTGCTCAATGCGACCGATCCCGATCTGTCGGCGTTCCATGCGCGCGGCGGCAAGCTGCTGATGTACCATGGCTGGGCCGACACCGCGCTCGCGCCGATGATGAGCATCGACTACTACGAGAAGGCGGTCGCCAAGAACGGGCCGGGCACGACCGACTTCTTCCGTCTGTTCATGGTGCCGGGCATGTTCCATTGCCGAGGCGGCGTCGGCACCGACCGGCTCGACGGGCTGACGGCGCTGGTCAACTGGGTCGAGAACGGCACCGCGCCCAACAGCATCACAGCCTCGCAGATGACGCAGGGCAAGCTCGTCCGCACCCGCCCGCTCTGCCCCTACCCGCAGGTCGCCCACTACAGCGGCAACGGCAGCCAGGACGAAGCCGCCAACTTCGCCTGCAAGGCACCGGAGTAGCTCAGCTTTCCTCCCCTTCGCGGACTCCGCGAAGGGGAGGTGTCGGCGTAATATGCCGACGGAGGGGTCATGAGCGGGTCCGACCCTGATAGATGGTTGACAGAATGGTCCGGATACATCGCTGACAGTTTTCGGCAGGTAAAGGAGACCTGCCGATGCCGTGGACCGAGGGATCCGTCAGGGATCAGAAGTTGTTGTTCATCGCGGATTGTCTTC
>DASXQC010000265.1:0-5824 GCA_036493235.1 Reyranella sp. | reverse complement strand
TCTCGACCTTCTCCAAGAAGCCGATCTTCGGCTACCTGGGCATGGCCTATGCGATGGTGGCGATCGGCGTCGTCGGCTTCGTCGTGTGGGCGCACCACATGTTCACGGTCGGCATGGACGTCGATACCCGCGCCTACTTCGTCGCCGCGACGATGGTGATCGCGGTGCCGACCGGCGTGAAGATCTTCTCGTGGATCGCCACGATGTGGGGCGGCTCGATCCGTCTCGAGGTGCCGATGCTGTGGGCGATCGGCTTCATCTTCCTGTTCACCGTCGGCGGCGTGACGGGCGTGGTGCTGGCCAATGCCGGCGTCGACTACGCTCTGCACAACACCTACTACGTGATCGCGCACTTCCACTACGTGCTGTCGCTCGGCGCCGTGTTTGGCCTGTTCGCCGGCTTCTACTACTGGTTCCCGAAGATGTGCGGCCGCATGTATCCGGAGTGGGCGGCGCAAATCCACTTCTGGACGATGTTCATCGGCGTGAACCTGACCTTCTTCCCGATGCACTTCTCGGGCCTGGCCGGCATGCCGCGCCACTACCTCGACTACCCCGACGCGATGGAGCACTGGAACTTCATCTCGTCGATCGGCGCGTTCATCTCGTTCGGCTCGACCGTCTTCTGGCTGATCTTCGTGGTGTTCGGCACCATGTTGGCCGGCCGTCGCGTCGGGGCGAATTACTGGGGTGAGGGCGCCACGACGCTCGAGTGGACCGTGGCCTCGCCGCCGCCGTTCCACACCTTCGAAGAGCTGCCGCACATTTCGCCGACGGCTCACCACTAGAAGCGAGGAGCGGAGGCGCCCCAGCGGCGCCTTCGCCTTGAAAGGGCAATGACCGACTCCGCACAAAGCCTCTGGACGACGACGAAGCCGGCGCGCGTGCGCGATCAGTCGCGGTTACGCGACTACGTCGACCTGCTGAAGCCGCGCGTGATGTCGCTCGTGGTCTTCACCGGCCTGGTCGGCGTGCTGATCGCGCCTGCGCACATCCATCCGTTCGAGGCCTTCCTCGCCGTGCTGGCGATTGCGCTCGGCTCGGGCGCGGCCGGCTGCATCAACATGTGGTTCGAGCGCGATCTCGACGCGCTGATGGCGCGCACCGCCAACCGGCCGCTGCCGGCCGGCCGGGTCGAACCGGACGATGCCTTGGGCCTCGGCGTCCTGCTGTCGATCTTCTCGCTGCTGCTGATGGCGACGGCCACCAACTACGTGGCAACCGCGCTGCTTGCGGCAGCGATCCTGTTCTACGTCTTCATCTATACGATTTGGCTGAAGCGCCGCACGCCGCAGAACATCGTGATCGGCGGCGCGGCCGGCGCCTTTCCGCCGATGATCGGCTGGGCTGCCGTCACCGGCGACGTCTCGGCGGTCGGCATCGCGCTGTTCCTGTTGATCTTCCTGTGGACGCCGCCGCACTTCTGGGCGCTGGCGCTCTATCGCAGCGACGACTATCGCCGGGCCGGCGTGCCGATGCTGCCGGTGGTGGCGGGTCCGCGTGCAACCAAGCTGCAAATGCTGGTCTACACGCTGGTGCTGGTGCCGGTGGCGCTCGCGCCGACCCTGCTCGGCGCGGTCGGCTGGCTCTACGGCGCTGTCGCCGTCGCGCTCAGCGCCGCCTTCATCGGCCACGCGATCGCCGTCTGGCGCGCGCCGGACGACCGCCGCGGCCACGGTGCTGCCAAGCGCATGTTCAAGTTCTCGCTGTTGTATCTCGCGGTGCTGTTCGCGGCGCTGCCGATCGACCGGCTGCTGTTGGGATGAGCGTCATGGCTGACGACAACCGCCGTCCCGGCGACACCGACCGCCACCGCCAGCAGCGGGGCAAGAACCTGTTCATGCTCTTCTTCCTGCTGTCCGTAGCCGTCATCTTCTTCGGCCTCACCATCGTGCGCATGGGCGGCAAGGGCTGATGGACAAGAACGCCCGCATCGCCTGGATGCTCGTGCTGGTGACCGCCGGCATGCTGGGCATGGCCTACGCTGCGGTGCCGCTCTACCAGGCCTTCTGCAAGGCGACCGGTTTCGCCGGCACGCCGCTGGTCGCGCAATCGGACGACCGTCCGGTGATTGCCCGCACCGTCAAGGTGCGCTTCGACACCAACGTCGATCCCGGCCTCGCGTGGCGCTTCGAGCCGGAACAGCGCCAGGTCACGGTCCATCTCGGCGAGGAAAAGCTGGTCTACTTCCGCGCCACCAACCTCTCGCAGCGGCCGATCGTCGGCGCCGCGAACTACAACGTCACGCCCGAGCGGACCGCCGGCTGGTTCAACAAGATCCAGTGCTTCTGCTTTACCGAGCAACTCCTGAAGCCGGGTCAGTCGGTCGACATGCCGGTCGTCTTCTTCGTCGATTCGGACATGGCGAAGGACCGGGCCTACGACGACATCAATACCATCACTCTGTCGTACACGTTCCATGAGGCGAAGACGCCGCGCGCCAAGGAGTTGCTGCGCGGCGCGTCCGCCAACGAATCCGGAAAGGGGAGCTGAACCAATGGCCGATACACACGGCGCACCGAACCATCCATACCATCTGGTCAATCCGAGCCCGTGGCCGGCGCTCGGCGCGCTCGGCGCCTTCGTGATGTTCTCCGGGTTCGTGCTGGGCATGCATCCCGACCTGCTGGGCAAGGGCGTCGAGGCCTTCATCAAGACGATCCAGTGGTGGATCGTCGCGCCCGGCCTGCTGCTCGTCCTCGCGGTGATGTACTGGTGGTGGAGCGACGTCATCGCCGAATCGCGCACCTTCCACACCCCCGTCGTCCAGCTCGGCCTGCGCTACGGCATGATCCTGTTCATCGCCTCGGAGGTGCTGTTCTTCGCCGCCTTCTTCTGGGCGTTCTTCGACTCCGCGATCTATCACTCGGCGCCCGAGATGCCGCTGCGTACCGAGGCCAACGGCGGCATGTGGCCGCCCAAGGGTGTGACGGTCATCTCGCCGTTCGACCTGCCGTTCATGAACACGCTGATCCTGCTGCTCTCGGGCACCACCGTGACCTGGGCGCACCACTCGATCCTCGAGGGCAAGCAGCGTGACGCGGTGCGCGGCCTGGCGCTGACCGTCCTGCTCGGCCTCTGCTTCACCGGCATCCAGGCGTTCGAGTACTTCCACGCGCCGTTCGGCTTCCGCGACAACATCTACTCGTCGACCTTCTTCATGGCGACCGGCTTCCACGGCTTCCACGTGATCGTCGGCACGACCTTCCTGCTCGTCTGCCTGATCCGGGCGATGAAGGGCCAGTTCAAGCCCGACCAGCATTTCGGCTTCGAGGCCGCGGCCTGGTACTGGCACTTCGTCGACGTGGTCTGGCTGTTCCTGTTCTTCTGCATCTACTGGTGGGGCTCGGGCAACGCGCCGATCGAACACTGAGGCAGCAGAAGCCTTATGATCGGAACCGCCGGGCAACCCCCGGCGGTTCGTCTTTTGGAGGATGACGCCCTGTCCAGCTGGCAAGCCCCGTCGCCGATCGACGTCGCCCTGCGCGGGGTTTGCCCGCGCTGCGGCCGGGGCAAGCTGTTCCACGGCCTGCTGACGATCGTCGAGCGTTGCCCGGTGTGCGCCCTCGACCTGCGCGCGCACGACGCGGGCGACGGGCCGGCTGTGTTCGTGATCCTGGGACTGGGCGCCGTCATGATGGTGCTGGTCTTTTGGGTCGAGTTCCGTTTCGAGCCGCCATGGTGGCTGCACGTCATTCTGTGGGTGCCGTTCTCCGTGGCGGCGGCAGTGTGGCTGCTGCGCCTGCTGAAGGCGCTGCTGATCAACCAGCAGTACGTTCACCGCTCGACCGCGCTGGAGGAATGATGTTCAAGCTGCGGCCGATTTTCTGGCCCACCCTGATGATGGTGCCGATCGTCATCTTCGCACTCGGCCTCTCCGTCTGGCAGATGGAGCGGCGCGAATGGAAGCTGGGCATCCTCGACCGCATCGCCCAGAATCAGGCGGCGGCGCCGATGCCGTTCGACGAGCTGATCAAGGGCGACCCGCTGCGCCGCGAGTACGGCCGCGTGCGCATCGCCGGCACTCTGCTGAACGACAAGGAATACTATCTTGCCGCGCGCAGCCTGAAGGACGATGTCGGCATCCAGGTCATCACGCCGCTGCGCACCGACGACGGCACGATCGTCCTGTTCGACCGCGGCTTCGTTCCGTCGGAGAAGAAGGATCCCAAGACCCGCGCGGCTGGCCAGCCGAGCGGCCGGGTCGAGCTGATCGGCATCGTGCGGCGCAACCAGGTGAAGCGGTACTTCGCGCCGGACAACGACCCGGCGAAGAACTTCTGGTTCCATGTCGATGTGCCTCTGATGCGCAAGGAGGCGGGCGGCAAGCCCGATCCGGTGCTCGACACCTTCTTCCTCGAAGCCGATGCGACCCCCAACCCCGGTGGCCTGCCGCTCGGCGGCCAGACCCGGCTCGACATCCCCAACGACCATCTGCAGTACGCCATCACCTGGTTCCTGATCGCGATGGCGGGCATCGGCGTCTACCTCGCCTTCCACTGGGAGAACGGCCGGCTCACCGTGAACGGCCGCACGAAGGTGACGACATGATTTCGAACGATCCTTACGCCGAGTTGGAGCGCCGGTTCGCTCGCATGAGCGCGGTCGGCCGCGCCGGCGCCATCCTGAACTGGGACCGCTCGACCATGATGCCGGACGGCGCGAGCGAGGATCGCGCCGACCAGCTCGCCGCCCTGGGCGTGATCGGCCACGAGATGATGGTGGCCCCCGACATGGCCGAGCTGCTGTCGCGCGCCGAGGATGGCCGCGCGGGCCTCGATCCGTGGCGCGCCGCTAACCTGCGCGAGATGCGTCACGCCTGGATCCACGAGAACGCGCTGCCGTCCGACCTCGTCGAGGCGCGCACGCGCGCGTCGTCGGCCTGCGAGATGGTGTGGCGCGAGGCCAAGAAGAACGCCGACTTCAAGGCGCTGCTGCCGACGCTGACCGAGGTCGTGACCATCACCAAGCGGGTCGGCGAAGCCAAGGCCGCCGCGCTCGGCCTGTCGCTGTACGACGCGCTGCTCGACGAGTACGAGCCGGGCGGCCGCTGCGCGCGCATCGACACGCTGTTCGGGGAGCTCGAGGTCTTCCTGCCGGCGATGCTGCAGCAAGTGATGGCGGCGCAGAAGAAGAGGGGCGGGGCATTGCCGCTCGACGGCCCGTTCCCGGTCGAGGCGCAGCGCACGCTCGGGCTCGAGATGGCGCGCACGCTGGGCTTCGACTTCCACCACGGCCGGCTCGACGTGTCGGCGCATCCCTTCACCGGCGGCACCGCCGACGACGTGCGCATCACCACGCGCTACGACGAGGCCGACTTCGCGCGCGCCCTGATGGGCGTGCTGCACGAGTGCGGCCATGCGCTCTACGAGGCCGGCCGGCCGCGCGACTGGCGCCGCCAGCCGGTCGGAAATGCGCGTGGCATGGTGCTGCACGAGAGCCAGTCGCTGCTGATGGAGATGCAGGCCTGCCGCTCGGATGCGTTCGTGGCGTTCGCCGCCGCGCGCCTGCGCGAGGTCTTCGGCAAGTCCGGACCGGCCTGGGAGGCCGGCAACATCCATCGCATCTACACCAGGGTCGAGCCGGGCTTCATCCGCGTCGATGCCGACGAGGTGACCTATCCGCTGCACATCATGCTGCGCTACCGGCTGGAGCGGTCGGTGCTGGCGGGCGACCTCGCGCTCGCCGACCTGCCGGCCGCCTGGAACGACGGCATGAAGGACCTGCTGGGCATCGCGCCGCCGAACGACGCGGTCGGCTGCCTCCAGGACATCCATTGGCCCGACGGCGCCTGGGGCTATTTCCCGACCTACACCCTGGGAGC
>DASXQC010000264.1:0-6452 GCA_036493235.1 Reyranella sp. | reverse complement strand
CGCGCTGCCGCCCAAGGGTGACTACCCGGCGCTGCAGAAGGCGCTGGCCGACCTGCGCCAGCAGCGCGCCACCGCCGCCTACACGCCGCTGCCCGGCGGCGACCTGCTGAAGCCCGGCGCGACCGACGCCCGCGTGCCGGTGCTGCGCAAGCGCCTGGGCGAGCTCGGCATGACGGTGCCGAAGGCGGACAGCACGGACGACGCCTACGACGATGCGCTGGCCGTGGTGGTGAAGAGCTACCAAGAGACCAAGGGCCTGACGGTCGACGGCGTGATCGGCGTCAACACCACGCGCTCGCTCAACACCTCGATCGACGACCGCATCACCCAGGTGATCGCCAACCTCGAGCGGCGGCGCTGGCTGCCGGAGGACCTCGGCAGCCGCTACGTGTTCGTCAACGCCGGCGACTATTCGATGGTGTTCGTCGACGGCGGCAAGAGGGTGTTCGAGAGCCTGGTGATCGTCGGCACGCCCAAGCATCCGACGCCCGAGATCCAGTCGGTGATGCGCGGCTTCCAGACCAACCCGTATTGGACGGTGCCGCAGTCGATCTCCGGCGAGGAATACCTGCCGCTGCTGCGGCGCGATCCCAACGCGCTCGCGGCGGGCGGCTTCAAGATCTTCTCGAGCTGGAGCGACAACGATTCGGAGATCGACCCGTCGACGGTCGACTGGAGCAGCATCAACCCCAAGGCGTTCCCCTACCGCGTCCGCCAGGAGCCAGGGGCGAGCAACGCGCTGGGCTATATCTTCTTCGGCTTCCCGAACAAGTACGGCATCTACATGCACGACACGGCGAGCCGCTGGCTGTTCACCGAGGGCAGCCGCAACTTCAGCCACGGCTGCATTCGCCTGCAGAACCCGCTCGATTTCGCCGAGAAGGTGTGGAACGGCCGCCCGGGCTTCGACAAGGCCAAGGTGAAGCAGGTGATCGATTCGGGCCAGCAGGCGCATTACGGCTTTCCCGAGTCGGTGACGCTCTACGTGACCTACCGCACGGTCGGCGTGGCGAGCGACGGCTCGGCGATCTTCCGCGACGACGTCTACGGACGCGACAAGCGGGTCGTCGCCGCGATGGCCAAGCCGCGCAGCTAGCCGACACTGCCGCCTGCCACGGACTGCCAGGCACCGTGGCAGGGGTTCGTTGCTGCTCCGCCGGCGTTTTTCGCCCTTCCTGCCACTCTGCCCGTACCCCCCCGTCCCCCGGGCCGCAAAAGTTCGGAGACAGCGGCAAAGGCGGCGCCGGCGTTCGGCGAAACGAGGGTGGGATAAGGACTCATAACCGAAGCACACTGCACCATCCGGATGCAGGACACCTAATACGGGCATTGGCTTCGACTATTCGTTCAAGAATCGAGCCTCGATTCGCCTGTCATTGCCCACCAGGAGACTCCGCGGCGAGCCCTTATCCACAGGGTTTCAGCTCATTGGACCACGCGCGCCTGCGGGACATTAGCGCGTCAGGGTGCCGGTCAGGTCGCCCATTGGCGGATTGCCGTGCGCCTGCAGGGCGGCGTCGCGCACGGCGAGGCCGGAGAGGATCGGCAGCTCGAAGCGGCGGGTGATGAACCGCAGGATCGACGTCGTGTCGTACTGGGTATGGTCGACATAGCCCTTCTTGGCGAACGGCGAGACGATCAGCGCGGGAATGCGCGAGCCGGGGCCCCAGCGGTCGGCCTTCGGTGGCGCGACGTGATCCCAGAAGCCGCCGTTCTCGTCATAGGTCACGATGACCAGCATGTGCCCCCACTGCGGGCTCTTCTCGAGATGGGCGACGAGGTCGGCGATGTGCTGGTCGCCCGACTGCACGTCGGCGTAGCCCGCGTGCTCGTTGAGGTTACCTTGCGGCTTGTAGAACGTGACTTGCGGCAGGGTGCCGGCGTCGATCGCCTTGATGAACTCGGTGCCGTTCAGGCCACCGTCCCTGAGATGCTCCGCGCGCTGCTTGGTGCCCGGCGCATAGGCGGCGAAATAGTTGAAGGGCTGGTGATGGTACTGGAAGATCGGCACCGGCCTCTCGCCGCCCTTGCCGTCGAGCGCCATTTGCCAGGCGCCGCCATACCACGCCCAGTCGACGCCCTTGAGCGTCAGCAGGTCGCCGATCGTGACGTTCTTCTGCGGCGGCAACGTACTTTCGTTGTCCGGATCCGCCAGGCGCTGATCGCCGTTCTGCGGTGGCTTGACCGCGCTCGGCTGATAGGCCGGCTGCATCGTGTTGACGGCGTAGAAGTCGTTCGGCGTGATCGCGCCGTTGTTCACGAAGTTCGGCGGGCCCTGCATGGCCGACGAGCCGGGGGCCAGCGTCAGCGTCACTCCGTCCGGATCGACGGCGGCGATCTTCTCCTTGGCCGGGCTCTTGTCGGCTTCGGGGTAGACCGGCGTGCAGGCGCAGGCCAGCCACTGGTGATTGAGGAACGAGCCGCCGAACGCGGCCTGGAAGAAGTTGTCCGCCAGTGTGTACTTCTGCGCGACGTTCCACAGCGGCAGTCTGGAGCCATCGTAGTGTCCCATCACCAGCGCGCCGGAGTCGGCGTAGGCGACGAAGCGGTCGTTCTTGCCACCGTCGATCTGCATCTGGTTCTGGTAGAACAGGTGCCACAGGTCGTGGGTGATCACGTTCATCGGCGTCTTGAAGCCGGCCGGATCGTCGATCGCGAACGGCTTGTTCGGAAGATGCTCCGTCATCGCCTGGGTCACCGGCGGGGTGACGCCCTTGGCCGTCAAGCCGCCCCACACCGGCGGCAGTTCCTTGAACACCGAACCGTCGCGATCGCGCTGCAGCGAGTTCTCCTCGGTCACGTTCTGCAGGCCGTTGGCCCCGGGAAACGAGCCGTAGAGATTGTCGAAACTACGGTTTTCCGCATAGATCACGACCACGGTCTCGATCCGGTCGATTCCCTTTGCCGCTTCCTGCGCGCGCGCGTGGAGCGAACCCACGGCCAAACCCGCGGTAACGACCGCCAAAGTGATCGAGCGCTTCATGCCCCTGCTCCTCAACCCCGCCTGAACGAACCTTTGGCGCGCTTCCATTGCAGGTTCGTGACAGCTGTCAGCGGAAAGTCACGCATCCATCCTATACCATGGCCCAGTCCATGCTCCGGCGTTCGGGATTCCTCCTCCTCACGCTCGCCCTGCTGTTCGGCGCCGCCGCCGTTCGGGCGCAGGGCGACCCTTCCGGCCTGAGCCGGCCGCAGGCCTATGCGCGCGCCGCCGCGCTGGGCGCGTTGGGTCGCATGCTGTTCTTCGACCCGTCCCTGTCCGCCTCGGGCAAGATGGCCTGCGCGACCTGCCACGATCCGCAGCACGCGTTCGGCCCGCCCAACGCGCTGCCGGTTCAGTTCGGCGGGCCCGATATGCGCCAACCGGGCGTGCGGGCGGTTCCCTCGCTCCGCTACCTCCAGGCGATCCCGCACTTCACCGCGCACTACTACGATTCAGAGGATGAGGGCGACGACAGTGTCGACAACGGGCCGACCGGCGGCCTGACCTGGGACGGCCGCGTCAACCGCTTCCGCGACCAGGTCCGCTTTCCCCTTCTGTCGCCAGCCGAGATGGCAAACGGCACGGCGGCCGACGCCGTGGCGCGCGTGCGCGCCGCGCCCTATGCCGGCGAGCTGCGCGCGCTGTTCGGCGAGGCGATCTTCGCCGACCCCGACAAGGCGTTCGCCGCTGTCGGCGAGGCGCTCGAGGTCTTCCAGCAGGACGACCGCCTCTTCTATCCCTACAGCAGCAAGTACGACGACTATCTCGCCGGCCGCACCACGCTCTCGGCGCAGGAAGTGCGCGGACTGCAGGCATTCGAGGATCCCGACAAGGGCAATTGCATCAATTGCCACCGCAGCAAGCGCGCCAGGGACGGCACGCCGCCACAATTCACCGACTACGGCCTGATCGGGCTCGCCGTGCCGCGCAACCCGGCGATCCCGGCCAACGCCGATCCGGCGTACCGCGACCTCGGCGCCTGCGGGCCGCTGCGCACCGATCTCGCCGGCAACGGCAAGTATTGCGGCCTGTTCCGCACGCCGTCGCTGCGCAACGTTGCGACACGGCAGACCTTCTTCCACAACGGCCTCGTCCACGACCTGCGCGAAGCGGTGGCCTTCTATGTCGAGCGCGATCTCAAGCCGGAGAAATGGTACCCGCACGGCCGCTTCGAGGACTTGCCCGAGCCCTACTGGGCCAATCTCAATCGCGAGCCGCCGTTCGACCGCAAGCGCGGCGACCCGCCGCCGCTCACCGCCAGTGAAATCGACGACATCGTCGCCTTCCTCAAGACCCTGACCGACGCGGACATGATCAGTCGGAACTGACCCCGTCAGTCGGAACTGGCCCGGTCAACCCTGCTTCCGCGCCCTGAGCTTCTTCCAGTATTCCAGCCGCTTCAGGATCTCGCGCTCGAAGCCGCGTTCGACCGGCTGGTAGAACTCCTCGCGCGCCATGCCGTCCGGGAAGTAGTTCTGACCGGAGAATCCGTCCTCGGCGTTGTGGTCGTACTGGTAGCCGGTGCCGTAGCCGATCTCCTTCATCAGCTTGGTCGGCGCATTCAGGATGTGCATTGGCGGCGTCAGCGAGCCGTGCTGCTTGGCCGACCGCTTGGCGGCGCCGAACGCGGCGTAGCCTGCGTTCGACTTGGGCGCGGTGCCGAGATAGATCACCGCCTGCGCGATCGCGAGCTCGCCCTCGGGCGAGCCGAGCCGATCGTAGGTGTCCCAGGCGGCAAGCGTCTGGGTGAGCGCGTTGGGATCGGCCATGCCGATATCTTCGACGGCGAAGCGCACCAGCCGACGGGCGATGTATTTGGGATCCTCGCCGCCATCGAGCATGCGCGCGAAATAATAGAGCGCAGCGTCGACATCGGACCCGCGCAGCGACTTGTGCAGCGCGCTGATCAGGTTGTAGTGCGCCTCCTGCGCCTTATCGTAGAGCGGCGCACGCTTCTGCAGCAGCGCCGCCAGCCGTTCGGGCGGCAGCGGCCCCTTCTCCTTGAGCTGCGCGAGCTGCTCGGCGAGGGTGATCAGGTAGCGGCCGTCGCCGTCGGCCATGGCGAACAAGGCCTGCTTGCCCTGCTCGTCGACCGGCAGCTTTTTGCCAAGTGCTGCCTCGCACCGCTCGAGCAGGGTCTCGAGCGCCTTGTCGTCGAGCCGGCGCAACACCAGCACCTGGCAGCGCGACAGCAGCGCGGCGTTCAATTCGAACGACGGATTCTCCGTTGTGGCGCCGATCAGGGTGACCGTGCCGTCCTCGACGTAAGGCAGGAAGCCGTCCTGCTGCGCCCGGTTGAAGCGATGGATCTCGTCGACGAACAGCAGGGTGCCCTTGCCGTCCTTGCGCCGCTGGCGTGCCGCCTCGAACACCTTGCGTAGGTCGGCGACGCCGGAGAACACTGCCGACAAGGGCTCGAAGTGAAGGTCGACCGTCTCAGCCAGCAACCGCGCGATCGTCGTCTTGCCGCAGCCCGGCGGCCCCCACAGGATCAGCGATGCCAGCTTCTTCGCCGCCAGCATCCGCCCCAGCGGCCCATCCGGCCCGAGTAGATGGTCCTGCCCCAGCACCTCCTCGATCCGCTTCGGCCGCAGCCGCTCGGCGAGAGGCGTCGGAGCCAGCGAGGCGAAGAGCTCAGCCATTGAACTGTTGCCTCACACACCACCTCACCCTGAGGAGCGCCCGCAGGGCGCGTCTCGAAGGGCGGGACCAGTCACGGTGCTGCATTCGACTTCTTCCTCTTCGAGAGGAGTTGAATGGCTCCATAGTCGCCACGGATCAGAGCCTCTTTCCTGGCACGTGACCAACCCTTTATCTGCCGTTCGACATCGATGGCATCGGTGATGACCAGAAAGTGCTGTGCTCAGACGAGGTTTACCGGCCGACGAGTCGAAGTGTACCCGCCATAGGTACCGTGATTGTGCTCACTGATGCGCGGGTCCAATCCGCGTCGTGCAGAGCCGACGTAGTAGCTGCCATCGGAACAGCGCCGCGTATAGACGTAAGCACCAGGCTCTTCGCACATCGATCCTTCGTGTTGCCACCCTTCGAGACGGCCCTGCGGGCCTCCTCAGGGTGAGGTGAATGGGTGGCGCAACGCAGTCAGCAGCGGAACTCTGTAGCGCAGGACGTTGTCGCACATCACCGGAACTGGATCGTCGAGATCAGGCCCTCGCGGCCGATGCTGAGGCTCTGGACGCCGCCGGCGACGCGCTGCTTGAGATCGGAGACGCTTTTGACATCCTGGCCATTGATTCCCGACACCATGTCCCCCGGTCTGAGGAAACGCGAGGCGTAGGAGCCGGGCTGCACTTCGACCACCGCGACACCCCACTTCCATTCGACCAGGCCAAGCTCGTCGGCCACCGCCGGCGACATGTTGACCACGGTCGCACCGCTGAGCGGATGGCGGCCCTGCAGGGCCGAGCGATCGCGCAGGGGCTTCTCGGGCGGCGCTGTCAGCGGGACC
>DASXQC010000263.1:0-22507 GCA_036493235.1 Reyranella sp. | reverse complement strand
GAGAACCTGCTGATCACCCATCCCAAGGTCGCCGACGCCGCGGTGTTCGGTGTGCCCAACGTCGATCTCGGCGAGGAGGTAAAGGCAGTGGTGCAGCTGATGCCCGACGAGCATCCGTCGCCGGCGATGGCGGAGGAGCTGATCGCCTTCTGCGGCCAGCATCTCGCGCGCCAGAAGGTGCCGCGCTCGGTCGACTTCGAGCCCGAGCTGCCGCGCCTGCCAACCGGCAAGCTCTACAAGCGCCTGCTGCGCGATCGTTACTGGGGCAACAAGACCAGCCGGATCGTTTGATCATTGGACCGCGCCACTCCAGAGGCGCTCATGAGTCCGAGCGCCACTGGGGTGGCCCGGTCCAATGAGAGTCAGACGTTGAAGCGGAAGTGGAAGACGTCGCCGTCCTTGACGGCGTAGTCCTTGCCCTCGAGCCGGAGCTTGCCGGCATCGCGCGCACCCGCCTCGCCGTTCAGCGTGACATAGTCGTCGTAGGCGATGGTCTCGGCGCGGATGAAGCCCTTCTCGAAATCGGTATGGATCACGCCGGCCGCCTCCGGGGCCCGGGCCTCGCGGCGCACCGTCCAGGCCTTCGCTTCCTTCGGTCCCACGGTGAAGAAGGTCACGAGATCGAGCAGGGCGTAGCCCGCGCGCACCACGCGGGCGAGGCCGGTCTCCTTGAGCCCGAGCGAGCCGAGATACTCGCCCTGGTCCTCTGCCGGCAGCTGCGCCACCTCGGCCTCGATCGCCGCCGAGATCACGACGCACGGAATGCGCCGCTCCTTGGCCCACGCCGTCGCCTTGTCGCTGTGCGGGTTGCCGGTCGCCGCCGAGCCCTCGTCGACGTTCAACACGTACATCATCGGCTTGGCGGTGATGAGCTGCAGGCGGGCAAACACCGGCTGTTCCTCGGCGGTGATGGCGGCTTCGCGCGCGGCCTTGCCCTCGCGCAGCGCATCGAGCGCCTTCTTGACCACGGGCGCCTCGGCCGCCGCTTCCTTGTCGCCGCCCTTGGCGCGCTTCTCGAGGTTGGGCAGGCGCTTCTCGAGGCTGTCGAGGTCGGCCAGCATCAGCTCGGTCTCGACGATCTCGGCGTCGCGCACCGGATCGACGCTGCCCGAGACGTGGGTGACGTCGCCGTCCTCGAAGCAGCGCAGCACGTGGGCTATCGCGTCGACCTCACGGATGTTGCCGAGGAACTGGTTGCCCAGGCCCTCGCCCTTGGAGGCGCCCTTCACCAGGCCGGCGATGTCGACGAACTCGAGCTGGGTCGCCACGATCTTGGCCGAGGCGGCGATGGTCGCGAGCTTGTCGAGCCGCGGATCGGGCACGGCGACGCGGCCGACATTCGGCTCGATGGTGCAGAAGGGATAGTTCGCCGCCTGCGCCGCTTGCGTGGCGGTCAGCGCGTTGAACAGGGTCGACTTGCCGACATTGGGCAGGCCGACGATGCCGCAATTGAAGCCCATGGCTTGTTCTTAACGCCTAATCTTTAAGGTTCAGGTGTCTTTGAGGTTCAGTCTGGCCGGAAGGTCGGGCGGCGGCGCGAGATTCGCTACCCGGCTCATGTATTTCTCGTCGGCCTTGGCGCCGCCCTCGACCAGCAGGGCCGCTTCCTCGGCCAGCGCGTGCAGCAGCTTCGGGACCCAGCCGTCCTTCGAGTCGGTCTCGTCCGGCTCGAAGTTGCGCAGCACCCAGTGCAGCACCAGGTCCTTGTGGCCGGGATGGCCGATACCGATGCGAACCCGGCGATAGTCGTTGCCGACATGGGCGTCGATGTCGCGCAGGCCGTTGTGCCCGCCGGCGCCGCCGCCCTTCTTCATGCGCACCCGGCCGGGCGCGATGTCGAGCTCGTCGTGGAACACGACGACCCGGTCGAGCGGGACCTTGAGGAAGCGCACCGCCTCGCCGACCGCCTTGCTCGACTCGTTCATGAAGGTCATCGGCTTCAGCGCCAGCGTGCGCTCGCCGCCGAGATGGCCTTCCGCCACCTCGCCGTTGAAGCGTTGCCGCCAGGGCGAGAAGACACGGCGGCGGACGATCTCGTCCACCGCCATGAACCCCACATTGTGCCGATGCCCCGCGTAGCGTGGCCCGGGGTTGCCGAGCCCGACCAGCAGGAGCACCTCGGATTACTTCTTCGCCGGAGCCGGAGCTGCGCCCGCGGCCGGAGCCGCACCCGCTGCCGGAGCTGCGCCCGCCGCAGGTGCCGCACCTGCTGCCGGAGCCGCACCCTCGGCCGCCGCCGGAGCACCCGTTTCGGCTGCCTTGGCCGCCGCCTCGTCGCGCACCACCGTCGGGGCGGCGATCGACGCCACAGTCGGGTTCTTGTCGCGCGTCACCACCCGCACGCCCTCGGGAACGTTGAGCGTCGAGAGATGGATGGAGTGGCCGATCTCGAGACCGGTCAGGTCGACCTCGAAGTACTCGGGGATGGTGGCTGGCTTGGTGCGCACCGTGATCTCGTGCAGCACGATGTTCAGCACGCCGCCGCGCTTGATGCCGGGCGACGCCGCTTCGTTGCGGAAGTGCACGGGCACCTGGACCGAGATGATCGAATCGGGGCCGATCCGCAGGAAGTCGAGATGCAGAGGCTTGTCCGTCACCGGATCGACCTGCACGTCGCGCGGCAGGGCGTCGATAGTCGTGCCCTCGACGTCGATCTTGATGGCGTGGTTGAAGAAGCCCTCCCGGTGGATCACCTTCTCGACCGACTTCGGCTCGACGGCGATCATCACAGGGGCTTGCTTGTCGCCGTAGATCACGGCGGGAATCAGTCCATCGCGACGGCTGGAACGGGCGCCCCCTTTGCCGGCCCGGTCCCGCTTCTTCGCGACGACCTTTGTCGTCTCTGCCATTTCAACTTCTCCTAAAGGCTAATGTTTCTCTCTCTTCATCGCGGCGTGGCCTCCAGGGGTGCCGATCGCCGGATCTCGTGAATTCCTTCCAGTCGACCAGGTCCTAGTCGAACAAACTCGATACCGAGGTCTCCTCGGAGATCCGCTTCATCGCCTCGGCCATCAAGGGCGCGACCGACAAGGGCCGCACGTTGGGCGAGATGCGCACCGCCTCGGTCGGCATGATCGAATCAGTGATCACCATCTTCTCCATCGGCGAGGCGGCGATACGCGCCACCGCGCCGCCCGACAGCACACCGTGGGTGGCGTAGGCGCATACCGACTTGGCGCCCTGGTCCATCAGGGCGACGGCGGCGTTGCACAGCGTGCCGGCCGAATCGACGATGTCGTCCATCAGGATGCAGTCGCGGTTCTTGACGTCGCCGATCACGTTCATGACCTCGCTGACGCCCGCCCGCTCGCGGCGCTTGTCGATGATGGCGAGGTCGGCGTCGACCCGCTTGGCGATCGCCCGCGCGCGGACCACGCCGCCGGTGTCGGGCGACACCATGGTGAGGTTGCGGTTGCCCAGCGTCTCCTGGATGTCGCGGCTGAACACCGGCCCGGCATAGAGGTTGTCGAGCGGGATGTCGAAGAAGCCCTGGATCTGCTCGGCGTGCAGGTCGAGCGTCAGGACGCGGTGGGCACCGGCGTTGGTGATCAGGTTGGCCACCAGCTTGGCCGAGATCGGCGTGCGGCCGGCGGTCTTGCGATCCTGCCGGGCATAGCCGTAGTAGGGTATCACCGCGGTGATGCGGCGCGCCGAGCTGCGGCGCAGCGCATCGATGGTGATCAGCAGCTCCATCAGATGGTCGTTGGCCGGGTAGCTGGTCGACTGGATGACGAACACGTCCTCGCCGCGGACGTTCTCCAGGATCTCGACGAAGATCTCATTGTCGGAGAAGCGCCGGATATTCGCCTTGACCAAGGGCAGGGCAAGCTTGGCAGCAATGGCTTCCGCCAGCGGCTTGTTGCTGTTGCCCGTCAAGATTTTCATGGCTAAGCCGTTGATCTCAAATGAGAAACGGCCACCCCCGGCCGCAATGCGCGCGGAACATATCAGCCGGCCCCAGGGCTGTAAACCGGCTGAAACATCGCGCCTGACCGAGCGAAAAGGCCGCCCCGGGAGGGCGGCTTTTAGCCTCGCGCGAGGGCTTTAGCGAGGCGAGGGCGCGGTCTCTGCCGGCGGTACCGGGATGCCGGATCGCTGCGCTCAGTGCGGCGCCTCGCTGTCGATCATGATGATGCGGTGAAGGCGGCGGACATATGCCCCTTCGTCCCATTCGCTCGCGCGATGCATCGAGCAGCGATTGTCCGACATCAGCACATCGCCCGGCTGCCAGCGGTGGCGGTAGCAGAAGCGGTCCTGGATCATGTGCTGCAGCAGCTCGTCGTACAGCGCCTGTGCCCGGCCGGCCTCCAGGCCGTCGATGCAGGAGCCCCATTCGCCTCCGAGATAGAGGCCGCGCTTGCCGAGCTCGGGATGCTGGCGGACCAGCGGATGGACGACGTCGGGCACCTTCTGCCGCTCGGCCTCCATCTCCGCCTCGGTCGCTTCGGGGAACAGGTTCTTGAACAGCCTAGCGCGGCTGTGCAGCACCTTCAGCCCGTCGATCTCGGCGCGCGTCGACGCGGGCAGGGCTTCGTAGGCGGCGATGCCGTTGGCGTAGCGCGTGTCGCCCTGGCCTGGCGGGACCTGGATGGCGTGCAAGTAGGTGAACAGGCCGGGCTCGGGCAGGTGGTAGTGGTCGGTGTGCCAGTTCAGCCCGACCTTTGGAGATCCGGTCTTGGTGTCCTGCTCATGGACATTGCCGACCACGAAGATCTCATGGTGCTCGGGCAGGCAGTAGTGACGCAGCGAATGCAGGTCGGCCTGACCGCCGAACCGCTCGGCGAAGGCGAGGTAGCCGGCCGGCGAAAGCTCGGTCTGACCGCGGAACAGGAGCAGCGTTCGTTCCACGCATGCCGAGCGGATGATCGCGGTCATCTCCGCATCGTGGTCGGCGCCGAGAAACAGCCCGCTGATCTGCGTCCCGACGTGCTCGGCGAGATCGGTCACTTCGAGGCCGCGCTTGGCGGCGGCGGCGCGCCAGTCCATCAGGGTCATGGCCCGTACTATCGCACAAAAAGAACCCCGCCGGCCGGTCAAGGCGGGGTGCTCCGTTCGCGGCCATCTCACTCGAGGTTGCGGCTGTCGCCACCGCTCGCGGAAGATGATCGCCTGACGAACCGAGGTGCCTGACGATGACTGCCGTGGACCCCCTGACCGCCGCCGGCGTGCTGGTCGCGACCGCTGCGACCGATGCCGTCTATGTGATGTTCACCGGCGCGGTGGTGAACCGAAAGCGGCTGTCGGCGGCGAACTGGAGTTCTCTCTGGTACCTGCTCTCGTCCTACGCGGTGATCAGCTACACCGAGAACTGGGTCTACGTGATCTTCGCCGGCGTGGGCTCGTGGATCGGTGCCTTCATCAGCCTCACCGTCCAGAACCGAAAGCCACGCGGCGGCGGGCCGGTCGGCGCGTCGCCGGAGTAGTGCGCTTCAGGCGTGCGGGTTGGCGACGAACGGCCACTGCGTCTTGTCGGCCTTCGTGTAGGGCAGCAGCGACCAGTCCGGCACCAGCGCGCCGGGGGCGGCGACGTAGACCACCTCCGAGGCGATCGGCGCGTAGGCGGCGTGGAAGTGCTGCATCGACTTCACCACCACGACCTTCTTGGTCGAGGGATCGATGCCGAGCTTGGTGAAGCAGTCGAGGCTGTGGCACTGGCTGCGCTTGGTGTTGACGATCACCGTGACGCCCTCGATCTGCAGCGCCGCGGCGTCGCCGATCGTGTTCACGCCCTTGCGGTTGCCGCCGAACTTGATGGTGACCTCGCGGCCGAGCGCCAGCACCTTGGCGCGGGCGTCGATCGGCGGGCCCGACTGCGGCCCGAGCTTGCCACCGAGGCGGATGTCGAGCTCGGCGCCTTCGCCGACTTCGAAGGCGAGCTTCACCGCGCCCGGATCCCAGAACATGGCGATCGCCGCGTCCTGCACCTTGCGGTCGAGCAGGGCCTGAAGGATGAAGGTCGAATCGGACGCCGCCCCGCCGCCGGCATTGTCCGACACGTCGGCCAGCACCATCGGCTTGGGCAAGTTGTGCGAGCTGACCCGCGCCATCGCGGCGTCGAGCGTGACGTAGGGCGGCTGGGTCACCTCGCGCATGGCGAAGAACTCCATGCCCAGCTCCTTGGCGAGCGTCGCGGCCTTCGCCTTGTCATTGTCCGTGATGGCGATGATGCGGCTGCTCATCTCCGGGATGTCCGACCACGGGAAGCCGTGCGCAACGGACAGCGACAACACGCCGTCCTTGCCTTCCATCGACGAGAGCTTGTCGACGAAGCCGCGCATCGGCTGGCGGGTGGTGTGGAACACGCCGATCATGCGGCAGTCGAACGTCGCCATGACTGGTTTGGTGCGGCCCTCGATGGCGCCTTCCATGACGTTGAACAGGTCCTCGGCACGGTCCGACACGTCGACGTGCGGGTATTCCTTGAACAGCACCAGCGCGGTGGCGTCACGCATCGTGCCATCGCCGATATTGCAATGGAGGTCGAACTCGACGCCGACCGGCACGTCGCGGCCGACCACCTGGCGAACATGGGCGAGCAGGTCGCTTTCGCAGTCGTCGTAGCCCTCGGCGACCATCGCGCCATGGCAGGACAGGAACACCGCATCGACCGGCATGGCGGCCTTGAGGTCGGCGATGATCTCGTCGCGGAACGCCTCGTAGACCTTCTTCACCGTCTTGCCGGCCGGCTGGGCGAAGGCGCACAAGCTCTCGACCACGCTCCAGCCCTTGGCCTCGCCGCGCTGACGCCAGACGGCGAGCGGCGCGCCGAACATCGGCGTGTCCTTGCCGTAGCTGCCCTGGCGGAAGAGGCAAGTCTCCTCGAACAGTTGGTGGCCGGTGGGAAGCGACGCGAAGGTGTTGGTCTCGGTGCCGAGACAGGCGGTGAAGATCTTCTTGGTCATGCCGTCGACTGTAGACGGCTTTTCGAGTCCTTGTGAACCGACTTAGCCCGCTGCCGCGAAGCGGTCGATCTCGCTCTCGGGCCGCAGGAACAGCATGCCGATCAGCCCGCAGACCAGCGCGACTGCGCCGCAGATGAAAAAACCGCGATCGAATCCCTGGACGGCCGACCCGATCGCGTTCTGCACCGTGCTGCCCATGACATAGGGGCCGATGATCCCGGCCGAGGTTGCCACGGCATTGTTGATCGCCAGCATGGCGCCGCGCTGGCGTACAGGCGTGATCTCGCTGACGATGGCGTGTCCCATAATGTAGATCACGCCGGGCACCACGATCCCGATCACGATCAACGCGATCTTCAAGGTATCGCTGGACGCATAGCGCACGGCCATCAAGGCAATTCCACCCAGGGACACGGCGGCGCCGCCGAACAGGCCACGGGCGACGCGCGTGCTGACGTCGCGCGCCAGGAGATGCTGCGAGAACCAGCCGGCGAACACCGCGACGAACGGACCGGCTGCCCAGGGCAGTATGGTGATCCAGCTCGCGTCCCTCTGCGTGTAGCCCAGGCCCTTGATGAGGTAGGGCGTGAACCAGCCGATCAGCAATGAGAGGCCCCAGTACGCGCCAAACCCGGCGGCAAAGGAGGCCAGCACAGTGCCGTTCAGCAGAAGCTTGCTGTAGGGCACATGCTCGAGGCTGCGCCCGCTGTGGCGCTCGACCGTCGTGGCGATGCTGCCTTCCTTGCCGAGCACCGCCCACGCGGCGACCCACAGCAGGCCCGCCACACCGAGGACGACGAAGGCCCAGTGCCAGGAGAGGGTTTCGATCACGTGATCGAGCACGGGAACGGCGATCACGACGCCGATCGCCGCCCCCTGGGCGATGCAGGCGGTGGGCAGCGTCCTGAGCTCGTTGGGAAACCACTTGTAGGCGGCGTGAAGGGCAACCGGATAGGCCGGACCTTCGCCGGCGCCGAGAGCGATGCGGCACGCCACCAGCGTGCCGAAGCTTACCATGCCGCCCATCGGGAACTGGGCGAGCGACCAGATCAGCGCCATGACAAGCAAGGCCCAGCGCGCCTGGACGTGATTGACGATGAAGCCGGTGACGACGGCGGAGATCGAGAACAGGAAGAAGAAGCTCGAGTTCACCAGCCCGAAATCCTTCGGCGTGAGGTTCAGCTCCTTCATGATCGGAACGCCGGCCAGGCCGATGATCGCCTTGTCGGCAAAATTGATGAACATGAAGAAGAACAACAGGACGACGATGGTCCATCCGCCCTTCTGCGGTACCGGTCCTGGCATGGCGATTTCCCCTTTCTTTGCTTGTTGTCTATTTGCCGGCCGCTTTCGGCCGGGTGTTCTCAGCCCACCATCCGCTCGCGACCCTCCCAGTAGCGGGCCCGCAGGATCTTCTTGTCGACCTTGCCGACAGCGGTGAGCGGCAAGGCCTCGACGAATTCGACCTGCTTGGGCGCATGCGTGCCGCCCTTGCGGTCCTTGACCAGCTGTATCAGCGCCTCAGGAGCGGGGCTGGCGCCCGGCTTGGCGACGACCAGCGCGGTAACGGCCTCGCCCCACTTCTCGTGCGGCACGCCGATCACTGCCACCATGGCGACGTCAGGGTGCGACGAAATCACGTCTTCGACCTCGCGCGGATAGATGTTGAAGCCGCCCGACACGATCATGTCCTTGCTGCGATCGACGATGTAGAGGTAGCCGCGCTCGTCGGCGCGGGCGATATCGCCGGTATGCAGCCAGCCGTTCTTGAATGTCTCGGCCGTCTGCTCGGGCCGCTTCCAGTATTTCTCCATCGTGTGGTTGGAGCGCACGCAGATCTCGCCCGGCTCACCGGGCTTTACCTCGTTGTCGTCGGCATCGCGCAGGGTGACGTGGACCGAGGCGAGCGGGAAGCCGCAGGAGGCGAACAGCTCGGGCCGGCGCGCATCGTGGTCGTCCTTGCGTAGCACGCTCACGGGATAGCATTCGGTCTGGCCGTAGAGCTGGCTGAACACCGGGCCGATCCGCTCCAGCCCCTCGACCAGCCGCGTCGGCGACATCGGCGAGGCGCCGTAGAGCAGCAGCTCGAGCGACGACAGGTCGGTCCTGTCGAGCCTGGGATGGTCGAGCATCACGTAGATCATGGTCGGCACCATGAGCGTGGTGTTGATCTTCTCGCGCTCGATGGTGGCCAGGAACTTCTCCGGCTCGAAGCCCTTCAGCAGATGGACCTCGCCGCCGCGCACCAGGGTCGGCAGCACCTTGGAGCCCGAGACATGGGTAATCGGCGCCGCTGCGAGATAGCGCGGCGTGGCGGGGAACTCGAAGTCGGCGGAAATCGCCTGCGTGCCGTTGCTGAGCGCGCGATGGCGGCGGATCGCGCCCTTGGATTTTCCGGTGGTGCCGCCGGTGTAGTTGATGATGCCGTAGTCATCGGCTGAGGTGAGATCGACCGGGTTCGCAGTGCCGATCTTCTCCGCGGCGGCCATCAGGTCGCGACCGAACGAGGCCTTGCCCATGGTGAGCACGGTCGTGAGGCGCGGCGACTGGGTGGCGAGATCCCCGCCGCGCTCGGCATGGGTCAGCGGATCGATCACCAGGGCGTCGGCCTCGGCATCCTCGATCACGTCGAGATGGTCGGCCAGCGAGCCCAGAGGATGCAGCCAGGTGATCACCAGGCCCAGGCCCTGCGCCGCGACGCCGGCGCACCAGGTGATCGCCGAGTTGGCGCTGAGGAACGCCGCGGTCTGGCCCTTGCGCAAGCCGGCCGCCGCCATGGCGGCTTGCAGCCGGCCGATCAGGTCGTGGGTTGCCCGGTAGCTCAGCATGCCGCCGTCCCATACGAAGGCGCGGCGCTCGGGAAAGCGGGCGAGGGCGCGCAGCGTCACGGTCACGACGGTCGGCGCTTGGCGGATGCTGTCGTTCATGGCTTTTTCCTCCGGAACGTTGTCCCTTAGCGGCCTTTCCAGACCGGCTTTCTTTTTTCGGCGAAGGCGCGCAGGCCCTCGGTGCGGTCTTCGGCGTCGAACGCCAGCGCGGCGATCGGCGCCTGCTCCGTCCAGGCGTCCTGGTCGGTCCAGTTGGCCGACTGGAAGATGATCTCCTTGGAGGCGGCCAGCGCGGTCGGGCCGTTGACCAGCAGTTGCTCGGCCAGCGCCAGGGCATCGGCGAGCGCCTGGCCCGGCTCGGCGATGCGGTTGACCAGCCCATGGCGCTGGAAGAAGTCGGCGTCCTGGAAGCCGCCGGTCAGCGCCAGCTCCATGGCGACGTGATAGGGAATACGCCGCGGCAGACGGAACAGGCCGCCGCCGACCGCGGCCACGTTATGGCGCACTTCCGGCAGGCCCAGCTTGGCGTCGCGCGCCGCCACGATCAGGTCGCACGACAGGCAGAGCTCGAGCCCGCCGCCCACCGCGTAGCCTTCGACTGCTGCGATCAACGGCTTGCGTGACGGCCGCTTGAACAGGCCGAAGCCGCCTCGTTCAGTCACCGCCCGCTCGCCGCGCGCCACCGCCTTGAGATCGGCGCCGGCCGAGAAGGTGCCGCCCGCGCCGGTGATCACGCCGACGAACAGTTCGTCGGCCGCATCGAGCAGGTCCATCGCCGCATGCATTGCCTGCGCCGAGGTGGCGTCGAAGGCGTTCTTCGCCTCCGGCCGATTGATGGTGATCAGCAGGATGTGGCCGCGCTGCTCGGTGAGGACGCGCTGGCTTGATGGGGCGCTCATGTCGATCACATCGCGAAGGAGAAGCCGCCATTGACCGGGTAGGTTTGGCCGGTGATCCAGGTGCCGGCGCCCGACGCCAGGAACAGCGCCATGTTGGCGACATCGCCGGGCTGGCCGGGGCGGCGGATGACATACTTCTCCATCATCTTCTTCAGCATGTCGGGATTGGCCTTGAGCCGTCCCTCGATCGCCGGCGTCATGGTGGCGGCGATGGCGATGCAGTTGGCAGTGATGCCGTAGCGGCCGAGCGAGCGGGCGACCGCGCGGGTGAAGCCGGCCGCACCCGCCTTGGCTCCAGAATAGACCTCCAGCCCCGCCTCGCCCATGCGGCCGGCGTCGGAGATGATGGTGATGATGCGGCCGCCCTTGCGCTCGATCATCTGCGGGATGCAGGCGCTGGCGCAGTTGATGACGCCGTAGAGATTGACGCCGAGGAAGCTGTTCCATGCCTCCGGCCCGGTCTCCCAGAACGGCTTGCGCGCGTCGGGATCGGGTGTGGCGCCGGCGTTGCCGGCATTGTTGACCAGGATGTCGAGCGACCCGAACTCCTGCCCGACCTTCTGCACCATCGCCTTCACCGAAGCGAGGTCGGTGACGTCGCCCGGCACGGCGATCGCCTTGCCGCCGATCGCGGCGATCTCGTCGACCACGAGCTGGGCGCGCTCGGGAACGTAGTCGTTGACGGCGACTCCCGCGGCGCCATGCTCGGCGAAGTGCAGGGCGATCTGGCGGCCGACGCCTTGGCCAGCACCGGTGATCAGCGCGACCTTGCCGCTGAGGTCGAGAATGTCGTCCATCGATCTCTCCTAGGCCGCGAAGTCGCGCTTGATCGAGGCCACCAGGGTGTGGCGCTGCGCGGCCAGGTCGATGTGCGAAGGGTCGACCAGCCACATCGCGACAATGCCGCGCACCGTCGCCAGGAGCTGCAGTGCACAGGCATCGACGTCGATCCCGCGGCGGATCTCGCCGTTGGCGATGCCTGCACGCAGCGCAACCTCGACCGAGCGCACCGAATCGCGGTTGAGTTTCGATACTGCCGGCACGAGTGCAGGTTTGTTCAGCGCGCCGGCCAGCAGGGTCTGCAGCGCCAGCATCATGATGCGGTCGCGGCCGCAGACCTCGAAATAGAAATCGACCGCGGCCAGCAGGTTGGCGAGCCCGTGCCGCGCCTGCACGTGCGCCTCGAGGCCGTCGAAGAACCATTGCCGGATGTGCTCGCCGACCGCGGCCAGCAGTTCGGCCTTGGAGCCGAAATAGTGTGCCGGCAGGCCGCGACTGTAGCCCGCCGCCTCGCCCGCATCAGCCAACGTGAACTCGTCGAGGCCTTTCTCGGCGATCAGTCTCGTCGCGGCGCCGAGGAGGGCGCTTTCGGCTTCCTCGCGGCGCTCGGCCTGCGTTCTGCGGCGGATGGCTTCGATTAGCATTGACAGCAGTCTATTAAAAACTTATTTGTCAGTCAACAAGTTTATAGAGGAAGCCATGGACGCCCTGAGCTACAGCAGCGAGCACGAGCAGTTCCGCACCACCGCCCGGCGCTTCATCGACAAGGAGATCGCGCCCTACCACGCGCAGTGGGAGAAGGACGGGATGGTGAGTCGCGACCTGTGGCGCAAGGCGGGCGCGGCCGGTTTGCTGCTGACCGACATCCCGGCCGAGTACGGCGGCGCCGGCGCCGACTTCCTGACCATCGGCATCATGACCGAGGAGATGCTGCGCGGCATGTATACGGGCCCGGGCTTCCGGGTGCATTCCGACATCGTCGCCCGCTACATCCTCCATTACGGCAGCGAGGAGCAGAAGCAGAAATGGCTGCCGCGCATGGCGAGCGGCGAGACGGTCGGCGCGATCGCCATGACCGAGCCAGGCACCGGCAGCGACCTGCAAAGCGTGCGCACCATGGCGGTGCGAGACGGCGACGACTACGTCATCACCGGCCAGAAGACCTTCATCACCAACGGCCAGCACGCCGACCTGATCATCGTGATCTGCAAGACCGACACGGCGGCGGGAGCCGGCGCCAAGGGCGTCAGCCTGGTGCTGGTCGAGGCCGACCGGCCGGGCTTCAGCCGCGGCCGCAATCTCGAGAAGATCGGGCTCAAGGCGCAGGACACGTCGGAGCTGTTCTTCGAGAGCGTGCGCGTGCCGGTATCGAATCGCCTGGGCGATGAGGGCCGCGGCTTCGCCTATCTGATGCAGGAATTGCCGCGCGAGCGGCTGCTGATCGGCATCGGCGCGGTCGCCGCCATGGAGGCGGTGCTGGAGTGGACGCTCGACTACACCAAGCAGCGCAAGGCGTTCGGCAAGCCGATCATCGATTTCCAGAACAGCCGATTCAAGCTCGCCGAGGTCAAGACCGAGGTGAAGATCGGGCGCGTCTTCCTCGACCACTGCATCGCCCTGCATATGAAGGGCCAGCTCGACGTGCCGACCGCGGCGATGTGCAAGCTGTGGCTGACCGAGGCCTACGGCCGCATCGTCGACGCCTGTCTGCAGCTCCATGGCGGCTACGGCTACATGTGGGAATACCCGATCGCGCGCGCCTATGCCGACGCCCGCGTGCAGCGCATCTTCGGCGGCGCCAGCGAGATCATGAAAGAGATCATCGGGCGCAGCCTGTGATGGACGCGCTGCTGAAGCCCTCGCTCTACACGCCGGCCGCCGCGCTGCTGGGCGGCCGCTGTGCCTGTGGCCATGTCTTCTTCCCGATGCAGACCCATGGCTGCGAAGTCTGCGGCCGGCATGGCGCGGACCTGCAGCCGATGACCTTGAGCGGTCGCGGCACGCTCCTGTCCTCGACGCTGGTGCATCTGCATGCCGACAAGGCGCGGCCAGCGCCTTTCACCATCGGCAAGGTCGCGCTGGCGGAGGGGCCGGTCGTGCGAACGCTGCTGAGCGATCCCGCCCCCTCTTTCGCGCCCGGCACGGCGATGAAGGCCGTCCTCGTGCCGGTCGAGGACGGCAAGTCCGACCTGCGCTTTGCGGCGGAGCGCTGACATGGCCAAGACACTCGAGGATCTGCGGCCGGTCTATGTCGTCGGCATCGGCTGGCATCCCTACCAGAACCCCGGCCCGACGCCCTACGTGACCCTGGGCGTTACGGCGATCCGTCAGGCGCTGGCGGATGCAGCGATCGACTGGCCGGCGGTCGACTCGGCCTATGTCGCGACGGCGTTGCTGGGCATGGCAGTGGGCCGGCCGATGCTGCGCCATCTCGGCGCCACCGGCCTGCCGATCACCCATATCGAGAACGCCTCGGCCTCGGGTTCGACGGCGTTCCGCCAGGCCTGCATCGAGGTCGCGAGCGGCATCAGCGACGTGTCGCTGGCGGTCGGCGTCGACAAGCGCAATCCGGTGCGGCGCGAGAGCACCGGCATCGACAATCTCGCCGAGGACGCGATCGCGCAGTTCACGCACTTCTCGCTGCTGACCAACGAGTACGCCCATCGCCACGGCGTAAGCTTCGAGGATATCGCCCGCGTTGCGGTCAAGAATCACCGCAATGGCGCCAAGAACCGGAACGCCCAGCGCCAGAAGGAGCGCACGCTCGACGAGGTGCTGGGCGGCAAGAAGGTCGCGGGCTCGTTGACGGCGCTGCAATGCACGCCTGTCGGCGAGGGCGCAGCGGCGGCGATCGTGGCGTCGGAGGACGGCATCCGCCGCCTCGGCATCGATGCCGGTCGTGCGGTGCGGGTCGCGGGTTCGACGGCGCGTAGCGAGCGGGTCTACCCGGCGGGACAGGGCTTCGATGCTGTGCTGACCAAGGAGACCGCCGAGCTGGCGCTCGCCGAATCGCAGATCGCCGCGACGGACCTCGACATCATCGAGCTGCATGACGCCTTCACGGTCGAGGAGCTGCACTACATCGAGAACATCGGCCTCTGCCCGGAGGGGCAGGGCGTGCACCTCCTGAAGGAGGGCGCGCTCGACATCGGCGGACGCTGCGCGGTCAATCCGTCGGGCGGCCTGATCGCCATGGGCCATCCGATCGGCCCGACTGGCGTCGGCCAGATCGGCGAGATCGTCCTGCAGCTCCGTGGTGAGGCGGGGGTGCGCCAGCATCCGCGCGCCCGCACTGGTCTCGCCCATATGGTCGGTGTGGGCGCGGTCTGTTACATCCATCTCCTGCGCAAGGACTAGCCGAGTTCCTTGACGAGCTGACGCCAAAGCTTCCAGGAGCCGCCATCCGTCTCGTCGAGCGCGGTCTGCACCATGACGAGCTTCGACGGCGGATCGACAATGATCCGCTGCCCCAAGTCGCCGACCAGGGCGAACTGGCGGCGGTTGCCGGGGAGCAGCCACAGCAGATAGCCGTAGCCGAAGTCGCGCATGGCATGGCCCGGCTGCAGGTAGACGTCTTCGGTGCGAACCGTCGTGGCGTCGACCGTCCATCGCGCAGGAATGATCTGTCGGCCGTTCCAGGCGCCGTCATGCGCCAGCAAGCGGCCGAGCCGGGCATAGTCGCGCAGGGCGGCCGAGAAGCCGAAATGGCCGAGCACATAGCCTTCGGCATCGACCATCCAGGTGGCATCCGATTCGGTGCCGATCTGCTGCCAGATCTTTTCCTGGAAGTAGACAGAGGCCGTTTTGTCGATCGTGTGCTTCAGCACCATGCCGAGCACGTCGGGCTCGATGCTGGCGTAGGCGTAGCGCGTGCCGGGCGGTGCGATGCGGTGGTCGAACTGCCGAATCGCATCGATCGTGCCGTGTCCAGGTCCCAGCCCGACAATCGCACCGCGCCACAGGCGATTGAGGTCGCGGCCGTTGTCGCGGTCCTCGCCGAACTCGACGCCTGAGGACATGTGCAGCAGGGCGCGGATCGGCGTGCGGCCGTATTCGCTGCCCTCGAGGCCCGGTACGTACTGCTCCGGCAGGTCGTCGACCGACTTGATGGCGCCGTCGGCTATCGCGAGGCCGACCAGCAGGCCGGTGATCGACTTCACCATCGACTGCGAGACGAAACGGTCGCGGTCGGTGCGGCCGTATTGGTACTGCTCGACAAGGATCTCGTCGGCGCGCGCGATCAGCAGGCCGGTGACAGGATGGTGCGCGAGATGGTCGGCGATCAGCGTCGACCCGTCGAACGTGGCGCGCTTGAACGTCCATGGCGTGGTAGCGCGGCTCACCGTGTGCGTCTTGTAGATCTGGTCGAGATGCGTGAAGGCGCCAACGCGATACTTCGGTGGCCACGGATTGCCCTGGAGCTGCGCCATGGGATTAGCCGGCACCGGATAGCCGTCCGCCGCGCCGTAGAGATCGGCTTGCGGCCCCGGTTGGGCCTGGGCCTCGCCGCTGCAGGCTAACGCGGCAAGACCGGCGAGGGTGTGGCGTCGGGTGAGCATGGTCACGACCGTGGCAGGGTCGATATCACTGTTTTGATGACCCGCGCGACCATGTCGAGGTCGTTGCGCTTGTCGAACGCCGTGCCGAAGCGGGCGACGACCAGGTGCTGCGAGGGGATCACGATCACGTATTGGCCGAATGAGCCGCGGGCCATGAAGGCGTCGGCCGGGATGCCCGCCTTGATACGATAGCGCGCGCCATCCGAATCGCCGCGGTTGGTCCAGAAGCCGGCGGCGTAGCCATACTCCTCGCTGTGCGGCGTCAGGCTTGCGGAGTAGTCGACCCAGCCTTCGGGCAGGAGGCGCTGGCCACCCACCACGCCATCGTTGAGGTAGAGCAGGCCGAACTTCGCCCAGTCGCGCGGGCTGGCGAGCATGTGGCTCGAGCCTATCGGCGTGCCGGTGGCATCGAACTCCAGGGTGACGTGCTGCATGCCGAGCTTATCGAACAGCTCGCGATGGGCGAAGTCGAGCACCGCCCTTGCCGTGCCGCCGGTCTTGTCGCGGATGATGCGCGAGAGCAGCAGCGTGTTGCCGTTGGTGTAGGTCCAGTCGGCGCCCGGTGCGAACTTCAGCGGGAAGCGCTCGGCATAACCCGCCATGTCGCGCTCCTCGAACACCATCTGCGCCGACGGGTCGAACGCATCGCGCGCGCTCGCGGTCAGCGACTGGCCGACATCGAGGCCGCTGTTCATGCGTAAGAGGTTGCCGGGCGTGATGGCATGGCGCGGGTCCTTCGGGTCGGCCCAGGCGGCGACCGGCGCCGGTGCGGTCATGTCGAGCTTGCCCTGGCGCACCAGGATGCCGAGCAGCGCGTTGATGACCGACTTGGTCACCGACCAGCCGATCATCGGCGTGTCGACGCCGTAGCCCGGGGCGTAGCGTTCGGCGATCACGCGGCCATCGTGCACGATCACCATGGCCTTGGTGGCACGCTGGGGCGCGCCGTCGGTCTCGGTGAAGGCCGCGTCGAGCGCGGCCTTGATTGCCGGATCGGACGTCTCGACCGGCTCGGGCCCGGCGATCTCCGGCAGCAGGCTCGGGCTGGCGGGCGGCAGGGTGGCCGGCGGGTTGGGGGGCGCTCCGACCTCGACCAGGCAACCCTCGGCGCCGCGATAGACCGCCCGGCTCTCGGCCAGGCCGGCGAACCGTGCGGTCACCACGCCATGCTCGCGGTCGATGCTGTGGCTGACCAGGGACTTTACCGGCCCGCCGGTCGGGGCGATCGCCTCTCGGTAGAAGGTCTCCGGGTCCACCTTGGAAACGAAGGTGCCGGAGCAGAGCTGATGGCTGGCGAAGCCCGTGGCGACGTGGGCGGCGCGGTCGAGGCCGGTGCAGCCTCCCAACAGGACCGGCAGGGTCATCAATGGAAACAGACGGCGCATGGAGCACTCCCGAGGCGTGGAACCTTGGGAGGGCAAGCTAGGCGGCGGGCGAAATCCTTCTCGCCGAATTCGAAAAAGTGCTGGCCGATTTCGGAATCGGCGGGCTTTGCCGACGGAATTCGCTGGGCGTCAGGCCGGTTTCGGTCTTGAAGGCCCGGTTGAAGGGGCCGAGTGAGCTGAAGCCGGCATCCAGCGCGATGGTGAGGATCGGCACCTCGGCCTGCGCAGGGTCTGCAAGCCCCGCCTTGGCGTCGGCGATCCGGTAGAAATTCAGGAAGCTGTTGAAGTTGCGGTAGCCCAGCGCCTGGTTGATCAGCCGCCGCAGCCGGTACTCCGGCATCCCGAGCCGCTCGGCGAGTTGGGCGATGGTGAGTCCGTCCTGCCGGTAGACCTTGTCGACGGTCATGGCGCGTTCGAGGGCGGCGACCTGGGCGGGGTTGACCGCTTCGGCCGGAGGCGGCGTTGGCGCGGCAGTCAGCGCGGGCGCCACAGCCGGCTCGGCCAGGGTCGCGAACAGGCCATGTGAGGGCCGCAGCCCCAGGGTCAGCCAGGCGATCGGCGCCACGATGGCGACCAGGGCGACGGCGGCGAGCGGAGTGGACGGTCCGCTGGTCGGGTCGATGTCGCCCGTGAGATAGGCGATGGCGGTCAGCGCACTGTAGGTCGCCGAGGCGATGACGATGAACAGCCTGAGCCGCCGCCGGCCTTCGAGCAGGTCACCTTGCCAGGTCGTGAGAGTCGGCACGACGGCCAGCGCGGCAAAGACCAGCGAGCTCGAGGTAAGGGCGATGCTCAGGATACGGTTGCCGGCCACGCATTCGACCGCGCCAAGAGCGAACATCAGCAGCCAGAGCGCGCCGTGCCACCAGCGCAGGCGGAAGTTGTCGTCGAACAGGGCCGATGCGAACAGCCAGAACACCACGTTGTTGCCGGCGGTGACCGCGAGCAGGGGCGGCAGGCACCAGCCGAGCGCCGGATGCGAGGCGGGGCCCGAGCAGATCACATAGGCGGTCGTGCCGAGCGAGAAGGCCACGGTCAGCCGGGCAGCGAGCGACGTGCGGTAGTCGCGCAGCAGCACGGCAGCGATCAGCAGCATCAGCCCGATGGTTACGCCGCGCAGCATCCAATCGGTGGCGAGCAGGGCGACGGTGCTCATGTGGCCAGCGCGCGGTCCATCAGTGCGGTCTCGCTGTTGCCGAGATCGGCGGCGCCATACTGCGAGAACTGGAAGCCGGCGAGGCGCGCGTCGCCGTACAGCGTGGCGAACGGCGAGTTGGCCTCGGCCAGCGCCGCCAAGGCGGCGAGCCGCGCCAACCCTTCGCACAGGAAGCGGGCACGGCGCTCGGCATCGGGCGACTTCAGCGTCTTCTCCAGCGCCATCGCGAGCGGCCGGACGTCGAACGCGTTCGACGCCGTTCGCACCAGAGCACCAACCGTTTCCATCGTCACATCGGGCGCACGACCGGCGGCGCGCAGAACGTCGAGCGCCATCACGTTGCCGGAGCCCTCCCAGATCGCGTTGAGCGGCGCCTCGCGGTAGAGGCGGGCCATCGGCAGGTCCTCGGTGTAGCCGTTGCCGCCCAGGCACTCGAGCGTCTCGTAGACGGCGTGCGGCGCGCTCTTGCACACCAGGTACTTCACTGCCGGAGTCAGCAGCCGCGCGTAGGCCGTCTCGCCCTTGTCGACCGCCTGAGCGAGGCGAAACACCAGCGCGATCTGCGCCTCGAGCTCGAGCGCGATGTCGGCGACGACGGCGCGCATCGACGGCTGGTCGGCGAGCCGCTTCTGGAACACCGAGCGGTTGCGGATGTGGGCAAGCGCCTGGCTGAGGCCAAAGCGCATCTGGCCGGCCGATGCGATGGCGCAGTCGAGCCGCGTCAAGTTCACCATCTCGATGATGGTGCGCACGCCCGCGCCTTCGGGCCCGACCCGTTCAGCCCAGGCGCCGTGGAATTCGACCTCGGACGAGGCGTTCGACTTGTTGCCGAGCTTGTCCTTCAGGCGCTGGAAGCGGATGGCGTTCTGGCTGCCGTCGGGCCGGTAGCGCGGCATCAGATAGCAGGTGAGGCCACCCGGCGCCTGGGCAAGGACAAGGAACGCATCGCACATCGGCGCCGATATGAACCACTTGTGGCCACTGATCTCGACATGGTCTCCGTGCGGCGCGGCTTCGGTGATGTTGGCGCGCACATCGGTGCCGCCCTGCCGCTCGGTCATGCCCATACCGAGGGTGACGCCCGTCTTCTCCCACCACGGCATCGCGCGCTTGTCGTAGGTGCGCGACACGATCTTGGACTGCCATTTCTCCAGCAGCGCCGGCTCCGACTTCAGCGCGCCGATGCAGGCATGCGTCATGGTGATCGGGCAGAGATGTCCACTCTCGGCCTGTGTCGCGAGATAGAGCCGCACGGCGCGGCTGGTGAGCGGCGCATTGGGCTCGCTGCCGTCATGCGCGCCGCTGTGGATGCCCCAGCCGATGCTTTTGGCCATCAGCGCGTGATAGGCGGGATGGAACTCGACGAAATCGATGCGGTTGCCCTTGCCGTCCATCGTCCTGAGCCTGGGCGGGTTCTCGTTCGCTACGCGACCGAGGTCGAGCGTCTCGGCCGAGCCGTAATCCTTGCCGCACGCCGCAAGCGCCTTGGTGTCGAGCCCGCAGCGCGCCGCCGCCTCGGCCAACGGCTTGTCGGCGTTGAACAGATCGACATCACCGAACGGAGGCGACTGGTTGAACGAGGCGTCTTCGAGGAATCCGCTCATATCCAAGCTTACCCCCGCTGGCCCGCGCCTTGCACGCCGCTATAAAGTAAGCCGGAAAGAGGGAGGGGACTGAATGCAACGCCGACACTTCTTGCAGGGCACCGTGGCCGCGGCCGGTGTGCTCGCGGCGCCCGCCGTGCAGGCGCAGGCCAAGCCGGTGCGGGTGGCGATCGGCTGGATCAACAACGTCGAGTATGCCGGCGTCTGGCTGGGGCTGGAGAAGGGCTACTTCAAGGCCGAGGGCCTCGACGTCACGACCCTGCCGGGCGGTCCCAACGCGCCGCAGCCGCCGGTCACCGTCGCCTCGGGCAAGGCCGAGATCGGCTACGGCAACTGGCTGCCCTATCTCGACGCGGTCGCGCGCGGCAACGATTTCGTGCTGGTCGCGGGCACCTTCCCGGTCTCGCCGCTCGGCATCCTGTCGCTGCCGGGCAAGCCGATCCTCAAGGCGGCCGACATCGTCGGCAAGAAGATCCTGGCGCAGGGCCCGAACGAGCGCACCGCGATCGATGCCACGCTCGCGCTGAACAACCTGCCCAAGCAGTGGGACTTCGTGCCGGCCGGTTTCTCGCCCGAGCCATTGCTCGCCAAGGCGGGCGACGGCTACACCGCCTACGGCACCAATCAGGCGGTCACGCTCGAAGTGAAGATGAACATGGTCCGCGGCAAGGACTTCTTCTTCACCTCGTTCGATTCGATGGGCTACCGCTATTACACCAACCTCGTCTTCGTGAAGCGCGACTACCTCGCGGCCAACCGGCCGATCGTGATCGGCTACCTCAAGGGCCTGACGCGGGGCTGGATGGACGATGCCAAGGACCCGGCGGCCGCAGCCAAGCTGGTGGTCGACAAATACGGCGCCGATCTCGGCCTCGATCTCAAGCAGCAGACGCGCCAGAACGAGTTGCAACTCGCGATGCTCAAGAATCCCGACAAGCCCAACGATCCGTTGCTGGTGCTCGACCGCGACGCCATCGCCGGGCCGATGTACGCCGCCGCCAAGGCGTCGGGCCGCGACAAGCTGCCGGAAGTGGACAAGCTCTGCGACTTCTCGGTCATGCCGGAAGTCCATGCCGCGCTGAAGAAGAGCTGATCATGGCAAAGAATGCGGGCCCCGCACCAATGAAGGCCGACCTGCTGCTGAGTGGCTGTGACGTCGTTACCGTCGACGGCAAGAACCGGGTGATCGCCAACGGCGCCATCGCCGTCCGCGGCAACAAGATCGTCTGGATCGGCCGCGCCTCGCAGGCGAAGCGTGCCGTCGCGGCCACCTCGACGATCGACGGCTCGGGCCAGATCGCCATGCCCGGCCTGATCGACGCCCACGTGCACACCGCGCAAACGCTGCTGCGCGGCAAGATCGCCGAGATCGACAAGCGCCGGCCGGTGAAGATCCCAGTGTGGTGGAACTACTACGTGCCGTTCGAGAGCATGCTGACGGACGAGGACGTCTATCTCTCCGGCCTGCTGTGCTACGCCAACATGATCTCGGTCGGCACGACCTGCTTCGCCGAGGCGGGCGGCCCGCACCCCGATGCGATGGCGCGGGCAGCGGTCGACACCGGTATCCGGGGCTTCGTGTCGCTCAATACGATCGACCAGGGCGAGCACTGGCCCAAGACCATGATCACCACCACCAAGAAGGCGCTCGACGGCAATGTCGGGCTGGTCAAGCGGTGGCACGGGGCCAAGGGCGGACCCGACCGCGTGCAGGCCACGCTGTCGCTGCGCCAGATCATGACCTGCACACCGGCGCTGATCGAGGCGATGGCCGAGGCGGCGCGGGCGCTCGACGTCAAGATCCACACGCATCTCTGCGAGGGCGTCTACGAGATCGACTATTCGCTCGCCAAGTTCGGCAAGCGCCCGGCGGAATACCTGCAGAGCCTGGGCGCGCTCGACCGCCACATGCATTGTGCCCATTCGGTTCTCCTGTCGGAGAACGAGATGGACCTCTACGTGAAGCACAAGCCGTCGGCCTGCCACTGCGCCTTCGGCAACTACGCGATCGGCCCGCACCGGCTGCTCGAGATGTGGCGGCGCGGCATCGCGGTCGGGCTCGGCACCGACGGCGCCGCCTCGTGGGGCACGCTCGACATCTTCCAGGTGGCGCACATGGCGCGCGTCGGCCAGCAGGCGGTGAACGGCACGCCGTTTGCCTATCGCAACGTCATGCCCAGCGAGGAGATCCTCAAGGTTGCGACCAACGGCGGGGCGCGCTCGCTCGGCATCGAGAAGGAGATCGGCAGCCTAGAGGTCGGCAAGAAGGCCGACATCCTGCTGGTCGACCGTGCCGAGCTCGACCAGTCGCCGCTCTACGACATCTACTTCGTGGCGTCGAACATCGTGGTCGGCCGCGACGTGCGGACGGTGGTGATCGACGGCAACGTGGTG
>DASXQC010000262.1:0-3395 GCA_036493235.1 Reyranella sp. | reverse complement strand
CTCCGCCATCGGTGCATCCCGCCAGCGCCTGATCGACGAGAGCACATCGAGGAAGCTCGAGCTGTCGACGCCCTCGGTTTCGCACAGCTCGACCAGACGCCGCACGATCTTGCCGAGCATGACGATGCAAACCGCTTCGCCGGCGATCATCAACGGGCCTGCGACCACGTAGCGACCGACCGAGCCGAGATCGAGCAGGAAGTGTATCCCGCCTTCGCGGCCGCGCAGGGTTCCTTCGATGGCGGCCAGGATCAGCAGCGGCAGCCAGGTGAACACGATGAAGAGAAGCGCGCGCGTGGCTCCGTGGAACTTGCCCGGCCGCACTAGGCCGATTCTTGCCTGCAGCTTGAGCACCGGGCCGCCGTCGAAGAGATCGTCCACGGCGGAGGCGGACGAAAGGCCGCTCCGCCCCGGCAACGCGTCGCCCGCAGGCGGGGCTGCTGCATCGTCAGTCGGTCGGTTCGTGCGACCTGCGGAGCCAGGAATCGTCGGCACTGCGCCCTCCCCGAGTCAGCGGCGTGAACCGTCTCGCACGATGCAGCGGAAGCCAAGATGGCAGGTCGAGGTGTCGATCGGTTGCGCCATACGCGCCGCCGGGCGGTAGCGCTGGCAATAGTTGGGCGCGCAAAGATAGGAGCCGCCCTTCATGACGCGCCGCGGGATCCGGACGTCGGGCGTGCGCGGGTCGCAGCTTTCGTCCAGCTTGCCGCCCCGCGGATTGTCCAGTGCGCAGCAGGCGTGCTGAATCTTGCTGTGCTCTTGGTACCAGTCGCTGGTCCATTCCCAGACATTGCCTGCCATCTCGTGCAGGCCGTAGCCGTTCGCCGGAAACGAGCCGACCGGCGCGGTCCATTCGAAGCCGTCCTCGAGCAGGTTCTGGTGCGGGAATTCGCCCTGCCAGGTGTTGGCGATCGGCTTGCCGCCGGGCATGTATTCCTCGCCCCAGACGTAGGGGGCGCCTTCCAGTCCGCCGCGGGCAGCGAACTCCCACTCGGCTTCGCTCGGCAGCTCTTTGCCGGCCCACTTCGCGTACGCCTCCGCGTCCTCGAATGCCACGTGCACGACCGGATGGCGCCACACGCCTTGCAGCGAACTGCCAGGGCCGCGCGGATGACGCCAGTCGGCGCCGGCGACGTAGGTCCACCAGTTGTAGGCGTTGCGCATGTCGACCGGGCCTGGGGTCTTGCGGAACACCACCGAGTGGGGTGCAAGCAGCTCCGGCTTCGCGCCTGGATAGTCGACCGCATTGGCCGGCTTTTCGGCGAGCGTCACGTGCTGGGTGGCGTCGACGAAGCGCTTGAACTCGGCATTGGTGACGGCGTGGACATCCATTCGGAAGCCATTCACGTTCACCTTGTGCGCCGGCGCTTCCTCGGCGTAGTGGCCGTCGGATCCCATCAGGAACGTGCCGCCGGGGATCCGCACCATGCCCTCGAGCACGGGAGCCCGTCCTGCGATGCCGGGACGCGTTGCGTTCTCTTGCATTGCCACTACTGCCGCGCCATTGCGAGGTTGAATCGCTCCTCGGCGCCGATCAGGTGATCGGCGTCCTTGGCCGCCTCGTCGATGTCGATGCGCACCCAGCCGATCTTGCCGCTGAACGCATTGTCGCGCGGACCATAGTCGGGCGAAACGGGCTCGCCCGCTTCGCAGCCGACATCCATGGTCTCGTCCATCGAGAACAGGAAGGCATGCGAGCGCTCGACCCGGCCTTCGCCGACTTTCGCGCCGTCGACGTAGAGCGTGATGGCGGCGCCCTTGCCGAGGCCGCCGCCGTCGTAGGCGAACTCCATCCGCACCTGGTGCTTGCCCAGCGGAAGCTCGGATCCCGCGACCACTTCGAAGCGGAGCAGGCCGAGGAAGTTGTAGTGGTACTTGAGCTTTCCCTCATGCGCATAAAGACTCCAGCCGCCCATGTGGCCACCGTGCGCGGCGATCACGCCATGGGTGCTGGCGGATGCAATCTCCACCTCGGCGGTGACCGAGTGCGACTTGTTCTTGGTGTTGATCGCCGTGTTCTCGGAGAGCCGGCGCATCCCAGGGAAGAGGAGCTGCGAGCTGCCGCGCACGACCTGAGGGCGTCCGGCGATGTCCGAGTTGACGCGCTCGGCCTTGCGATCGTCGAGCGGAAAGACGTTGTACTTCGTGGCCTCGAGATCGAACAGGCGCTTGAGCTCGGCGACCTTCTCGGGCATCTTCTTCGCGAGGTCGCGCGCCTGCGACCAGTCCTTGGTCGTGTCGTAGAGCTCCCAGACATCGTCCGCGAGCGGCGGCTGCGCGCCGACCACCACCCAGGGCAGGTTGCCGTGCCGGGTCACGGCCGTCCAGCCCT
Organism: Reyranella sp.; assembly: GCA_036493235.1. Classification (GTDB taxonomy): domain Bacteria; phylum Pseudomonadota; class Alphaproteobacteria; order Reyranellales; family Reyranellaceae; genus Reyranella. The sequence goes on along the minus strand of DASXQC010000262.1, from coordinate 1,063 downwards.
TGTGATAGATGCCGCGGTTGCACACCATCTCGAAGTACTGCGTCTCGTGCCGTTCGCCCGCCTTCGCGTCGTCGAACGAATACAGCATGCTGACGCCGTGCAACGGCTCTTGCAGCACGCCATTGACCAGGGTCGGCGCGGGCAACTTCGCGGCTTCGAGAATGGTCGGCGCGACGTCGATCACGTGATGGAACTGCGAGCGGATCTCGCCCTTCGCCTTGATGCCGTTGGGCCAGTGGACGATCGCGCCGTTGCGGGTACCGCCGAAATGCGATGCGACCTGCTTGGTCCACTGGTACGGTGTGTCCATCGCGTGCGCCCAGCCGACGGCGTAGTGGTTCTGCGCCCGCGCCGAGCCCAGCTCGTCGATGCGCTCGATCATGAGCTCGGGAGTGGCGAGGTCGGGGGCTTCCGCGCCGGCCTTGTCGTTCCAGGCGCCGATCAGCGAGCCCTCGGCGGAAGCGCCGTTGTCGCCGATGAGGTAGTAGACGAGCGTGTCGTCCAGGATCCCGAGCTCGGCGAGCGAATCGACGACGCGGCCGACATGATGGTCGGCGAACTCGAGGAACGCGGCGTAGATCTCCATCTCGCGCGCGAGCACGGGGCGGAGCTTTGGATCCATCTTCTCCCACGCCGGAATGTCCTCCGGGCGCTGGGTCAGCTCGCACTCCGGCGGGATGACGCCGAGCTTCTTCTGGCGCGCGAAAGTCTCCTCGCGAAGCTGGTCCCAGCCCTGGTCGAACTGGCCTTTGTACTTGGCGATCCAATCGGGTGGCACCTGGTGCGGTGCGTGGGTAGCGCCAGGCGCAAAGTAGGCGAAGAACGGCTTGTCGGGCGCGATCGCCTTCTGCTGGCGGATATAGCCGATCGCCTTGTCGGCGAGGTCCTCCATTAGGTGGTAGCCCTGCTCGGGCGTGCGCTCGGGCTCGACCGGCGTGGTGCCGTCGAAGAGGTTCGGGTAGAACTGGTTGCTCTCGCCGCCGATGAAGCCGAAGAAGTGCTCGAAGCCCGAGCCCGTGGGCCAATGGTCGTAAGGGCCGATCGGCGTCGTCTCGAAGACTGG
>DASXQC010000261.1:0-2973 GCA_036493235.1 Reyranella sp. | reverse complement strand
AGCGCCCACCACCAGCCGAAGCGGTGCTGGGCACGATGCACCCAATAGGCAGCGAAGTCGTACAGCACGAAGTAGGCCAGGAACGAGGCCAGCGCATTGTCGTGCAAGCCGGGGATTAGTCGCTCCAGCCTCGGCGGCGCGAAGCCCAGGACACGCACCAGGGTGTCGAGCTCGTTGGTGATCGGATAGGCGGCCACGAACACCAGCAGCGGCACCACCCCGAGCTTGTTGAGCGCGGTATAGACGCGGTCGACACCGACCAGCCCCTCCTCGCCCCGTTCGCCCCAGCGGCGCTCGATCGGCCGCATCACCAGGGCGATCACGACGATCTGCACGAGGCCCAGCATGACGAACTCGACGGCGTTGAAGGCCGCCTCGTACCATTCCATCAGGTCGAGGGCGTACAGGACCGGACTGACGACGGTCTCGAACGCCCAGGTCTGCGCACCGACCCAGAGATCGACCAGCGCGCGCACTAGTCGTTGGCGGCTGCGCGCAGCGGCGCGGCCGGTGCCTTGAGGATGAACACGCCGTGCGGCGACTTGCCAACGGGGAGGCTGCCGGTGACCTTGTACGTCGCGAGGTCGACGATGGCGATGCGGCGCAGGAAGCGCTGGGTAACCCATAGCTCCTTGCCGTCGGGCGTGATGTCCATGCAGTCGGGCCCGCCGGGCACGCGCACGGTGGCGATCACCTTCATCTCCTGGGTGTCGATCAGCGAGACCGTCCCTTCGACGCGGTTGGTGAGGAACCAGTGGCGGCCGTCGCCCCTGGGCCAGAAATTGTGCGCGCCCCTGCCGGTCTGAAGGCGGCCGGTGGTCGCGCCGGTGGCGGGATCGAGCGTGACGACGGCATCCTCGCCGGTCAGCGCTACCAGGAGGCGCTTGTCGTCCGGCAGCACGACGATACCGGCCGGTGTCTTGCCGACCTCGGCATTCCACTTGATGGCCTGCGTCTTGAGATCGAACGCCACCACGCGCTTGCTCTGCTGCAGGCTGACGAACACGGTGGTCGAGGCGTTGTCGAAGGCGAGATGACTCGGCATGCCGCCCGTGAATGTGCGGTTGGCGAGCGTGAAGGTCGTGCCGTCGTAGCGATAGATGTCGACGTGGTCGAGCCGGTAGGAGGCGGTGACGAACCACTTGCCGTCCGGGCTGAAGCCGAGCTGGTAGGCATCGACGATGCCTTGGATCGTGCGCTTGCGCTCGCCGGTCTTGGTGTCGAGCGCGACCAGCTCGTTGGTCACGGTCGAGGCGATCAGCACTTCCTTGCCGTCGGGCGTTTGGGTGAGGTGATGCGGCTCGCGGCCGAGCGGCACGCGCGCCAGTTCCGTGCGCTGGCCGCGGCTTAGCACGCTATAGGAGGCCTCTTCGGAATTGAGGACGATGACCTGGTCGGCGCGCGCAACGGAACTCGCACCCAAGACAAGCGCCAGTGCCGCAATGACCACGTTTCTCATGAAGAAAACCGAACTCCCCGCCTGCCGATACTTCAGCAGGATTCCCCTTGTTGCGCTAGGAACGTTTGAGCGCAGCGGCCTGTTCCGCGAGGTGTGAAAGGCGTGACCAGTCGCCGGCCGCGACAGCGTCGCGTGGCGCCACCCACGAGCCGCCGACGCAGGCAACATTCGGCAGGGCCAGGTAGGCCGGTGCAGTCGAGAGTCCGATCCCGCCGGTCGGGCAAAACCGCAGGCCGGCCAGTGGCGCGGCCATCGCCTTGAGCCAGCCCGTCCCACCCGCGGTATCGGCCGGAAAGAACTTCAGCAGGGAAAAGCCTTGTTCGCTCACGGCCAAGGCCTCCGACACGGTCTGGACGCCCGGCAGGAACGGTAGACCGGACGCCTTCACGGCCTGGGCCAGCGCGGCCGTGAAGCCCGGGCTGACGCCGAAGCGCGCGCCGGCGTCGATGGCCTGGCGCAACTGCCGCTCATCCAGCACCGTGCCTGCGCCGACGATGGCGTCCGGCACCTCGCGAGCGATGGCGGCGAGTGCCTCGACCGCGACACCGGTCCGGAAGGTGATCTCCAGCACCGGCAGCCCGCCCTTCACCAGCGCCCGGGCGAGCGGCACGGCGTCGGCCAGCCGCTCGATCGTCAGGACCGGGATGACGGGTGCCTTCGCAGCAATGGCGGCGATATCCATCAGGGCTCTTTCGCTGGGGGCGCGCCACTTCGTGGCGCGTCATGGTTTCAAAAGCATGAGAAGACGCGCCACGGAATGGTGCGGCCCCGGCAAAAGATCAGACGCTCCAGCCGCCGTCGATGACGTTGACCGTGCCGGTGGTGAAGGCTGATTCGTCGCTGGCGAGGTAGACCGCCAGCGCTGCGATCTCGTCGGCCGAGCCGAAGCGGCCGGTCGGCTGGCGCTGGAGGAAGAACCGGCGGGCGTCCGGGCCGCCGCCGAGGCCGGCGATGCGCTCGTCGAGCGACGGCGTCTGGACTGTGCCCGGGCAGATCGCGTTGCAGCGGATGCCCTTGCCCACATAGTCGACCGCGACCGACTTGGTGAGGCCGACCACCGCGGCCTTGGTCGTTCCATAAATGAAACGCAGCGCCGCGCCTTTCACCGAGGAGGCGGCCGACGACATGTTGACGATCGAGCCCGAGCCCTTCTCCACCATGCCCGGCAGGAAAGCCTGGATCGTCCAGAACATGCTGCGGACGTTGAGGTCGAAGGCGAAGCTCCATTGCGGATCGGTCGCGTCGAGGATGCCGCCATGGTGGACATGGCCCGCGCAGTTGAACAGCACGTCGACCGGCCCGGTCTCCTGCGCCAGCGCGCCGATCGCCCCCTTGTCCAGCACGTCGAGCTTGCGCGGCTTCAGTCCCTCGCCCTTCAGCTCGGCGAGCTTCGCCTCATCGACGTCGGTCGCCCACACTGTGGCGCCCTCCTTCGCGAAAGCCCGCGCCGTGGCGGCGCCAATCCCCTGTCCCGCCGCCGTGACGACGCACACCTTGCCCTTCAACCGCATGAT
>DASXQC010000260.1:0-6642 GCA_036493235.1 Reyranella sp. | reverse complement strand
GCGGACATCTCGATCGTAGATGCCGACGTGGCGCAGCGATCCCAGCGCAAGCGCCAGCGCGTGCGTGGCAACCTCGCCCACGCCATAGTCGGGCGAGTTGGCGACCCAGACGCCGAATTCGCGCGCGTCGCGCGTGTTGATCGTGTCGAAGCCGGCACCGTAGCGACTCGCGATGCGGATTTCCGGACGCGCTGCAAATACCTTCGCGTTGACCGGTGCGCGTTGCACCAGAAGGCCCTGACACCCGGCCGCGGCGGCGATCACGTCGTCCTCGGTCTTGCATTGCGCAATCCTGACCTCCACCCCGGCGTCGCGGAACAGTGCGGTCTCCAGTTGCAGGTCGGGAAAGTCGTGATCGGTGATGAGCACCCGCGCCATCAATGGTTGTCCCGCGGTACGTCGGAGCCGCTGCCGCCCACCAGGAAGTCGAGATCCGCACCCTCGTTGGCCTGGTTGACGTGATCAACGTAGAGCTTGACGTAACCACGAGGCGCGGGTTTGCCCGCAGGTTTCCACTTCGCACGCCGTTTTGCGAGTTCTTCGTCGCTGACATGCAATTGCAGCTTGCGCTTTGCGACATCGAGCTCGATCAGGTCGCCGTCGCGCACCAACGCGAGCGGGCCGCCGGCAGCCGCCTCGGGCGCAACGTGGAGAACGACGGTGCCATACGCGGTGCCGCTCATGCGCGCATCAGAAATGCGCACCATGTCGGAGATCCCCTGCTTGAGCAGGCGCGGAGGCAACGGCATATTGCCGACCTCGGCCATGCCGGGGTAGCCCTTCGGGCCGCAGTTCTTCAGCACCATCACGCAGCTCTCGTCGATGTCGAGCTTCGGATCGTCGATGCGGCCGTGGAAGTCCTCGATGCTCTCGAACACCACCGCGCGGCCCTTGTGCTTGAGCAGCTTCGGCGTCGCCGCCGAGGGCTTGATGATGGCGCCGTTGGGCGCGAGATTGCCGCGCAGGACGGTGAGCCCGGTGTCTTTCTTGAACGGCTTCTTCATCGGGAAGATCACGTCGCGGTTCCAGCACGCCGCGTCCTTGACGTTGTCCCACATGGTCTTGCCGTTCACCGTCAGCGCGTTCTTATGGAGCAGGTTGCTTTCGCCGAGCTCGCGCAGCACGACGGGCAAGCCGCCCGCGTAGCAGAAGTCCTCCATCAGGTACTTGCCGGAGGGCATCAGGTTGAGGAGGGTACTCATGCCCTTGCCAAGACGGTCGAAGTCGTCGAGGTCGAGCTTCACGCCGATGCGGCCGGCGAGCGCGATGAGGTGGATCACGGCATTGGTTGAGCCGCCGATCGCCGAGAGCGTGCGGATGGCGTTCTCGAACGCCTCCTTGGTCAGGATCCTCGACAGGGGAATCTTTTCTTTCACCAGGGAAACGATCTGCCTTCCGGCCATGCGCGCGATCACGTTGCGGCGCGCGTCGACCGCGGGGAAGGCGGCATTGCCCGGCATGCCCACACCGAGCGCCTCGGCCATCGACGCCATCGTCGAAGCCGTGCCCATCACCATGCAGTGGCCGTGCGAGCGGTGCATGCACGACTCGGCCTCGTGGAACTCCTCCAGCGCGATCTTGCCGGCGCGCAGGTCCTCCGACATCGACCACACGTTGGTACCCGAGCCGATGTCGGTGCCGCGGTACTTGCCGGAGAGCATCGGCCCGCCGGAAACGAGGATCGTCGGCAGGTCGACGCTCGCCGCGCCCATCAGGGTCGCGGGAGTGGTTTTGTCGCATCCCGCGAGCAACACCACCCCATCCAGCGGGTTCGCGCGGACCGACTCCTCGACGTCCATGCTGGCGAGGTTGCGGTAGAGCATCGCCGTGGGCCGCAGCAGCGTCTCGCCGAGCGACATGACCGGGAATTCGAGCGGAAAACCGCCTGCCTCGAGGATGCCGTGGCGTACGTGGTTGGCGAGGACGCGAAAGTGCGTGTTGCACGGCGTCAGCTCCGACCAGGTATTGCAGATGCCGATGACCGGGCGCCCGTCGAACTGGTCCTGCGGCACGCCGCGGTTCTTGACCCAGCTGCGGTAGATGAAGCCGTAGATGTCCTGCCGGCCGAACCAGCGGATCGATCGGTAGCCGCCGTCCTTCTTCTTAGTAGGTGGCACGGCCGCCTGACACGTCGAACACTGCGCCCGTGGAGAAAGAACAATCCTCGCTCGCCAGCCAGCAGACGAGAGAAGCGATCTCGTCGACCTCGACGAAGCGCGCCATCGGGATCTTGGAGAGCATGTAGTCGATGTGCTGCTTGGTCATCTGGTCGAAGATCGCGGTCTTCGCCGCCGCCGGCGTCACGCAGTTCACCAGCACGCCGCTCTGCGCGAGCTCCTTGCCGAGGCTCTTGGTGAGCGAGATGACGCCGGCCTTGGAAGCGGAATAGGCGACGGCGTTTGGATTGCCTTCCTTGCCGGCGACCGAGGCGATATTCACGATACGGCCGTATTTCGCCTTGACCATCTTCGGCGCCACCGCACGGCAGCAGAGAAACTGGCTGGTGAGGTTTACGCGGAGTACGCGCTCCCATTCCTCGATGGGGTAGTCGACGGTCGGCACGTTCTTGCCGGCGATGCCGGCGTTGTTGACCAGCACGTCGACCTTGCCGATTTTCTTGAGGGCCGAATCGATGGAGGCGGCGTCGGATACATCCACCCGCGGCGAGCCGTCGAGGTCCCACACGAGGACCTCGGCGCCCGAGCTCTTCAGGCGCTTGACGATAGCCGCGCCGATGCCCTGCACGCCGCCGGTGACGATCGCCGTCCGCCCTGCGAAATCGAGTTTATTCATGGAGACGCGAAGTATAATCGCTGCCCTTTCGGGGGAGTACGCATGGCAGGGCGTCTCGCGGGCAAGACCGCGTTCATTACCGCCGCAGGGCAGGGCATCGGGCGCGGCGCCGCGCTCGCCTTCGCGCGCGAGGGCGCACAAATCTGGGCCACCGACATCAACGAAAAAGCCCTCGCCGAGCTGAAAAGCGATGCCATCAAGACGCGAGTGCTCGACGTCACCGACGAGCAGGCGGTCAACAAGGTCGCGGCCGAGGCAGGCCCGGTCGACATCCTGTTCAACTGCGCGGGCTTCGTGCACCACGGCACGATCCTGGATTGCACGCCGAAGGACTGGGACTTCAGCTTCAACCTCAACGTAAAGTCGATGTACCTGGTGGCACGCGCGTTCCTGCCCGGCATGCTCAAGAAGGGCAGGGGCTCGATCATCAACATGTCGTCGATCGCATCGAGCGTGAAGGGCCTGCCGAACCGCTTTGTGTACGGCACCACCAAGGCCGCGGTGATCGGCCTCACCAAGGCGATTGCCGCCGACTACGTGAAGCAGGGGATCCGCTGCAACTGCATCGGCCCGGGGACGGTCGACACGCTGTCGCTGCAGGGCCGCATCGCTGCCTTCGCCGACCCGGTGCAGGCGCGCAAGGATTTCACCGCCCGCCAGCCGATGGGGCGGCTGGGCACGGTCGAGGACATCACCGGCATCCTAGTGTTTCTCGCGTCCGACGAGTCGCTGTTCGCGACCGGCAACATGTATTCAATCGATGGGGGAATGACGATATGAAACTCTGCCGCTACGGAAAAGCCGGCTACGAAAAGCCCGGCCTCGTCGACGGTGAAGGCCGCGTGCGCGACCTCTCCAAGATGATCGAGCAGATCGGCCCGAACGAAATCTCGCCGCGCGGCCTGAAGATGCTCTCCAAGGTGAAGCCCGAGAGCCTGCCGGTGGTGAACGGCAATCCGCGCCTCGGCGTGCCCTACATCGGCATCGGCAAGTTCGTCGCCATCGGCCTCAACTACTCGGACCATGCCAAGGAAGCCGGCCTGCCGATCCCGCCCGAGCCGATCGTCTTCATGAAGGCCACCACCTGCATCAGCGGCCCGAGCGACGACGTGATCCAGCCCAGGAACTCGACCAAGCTCGACTGGGAAGTCGAGCTCGGCATCGTCATCGGCACGCAGGCCAAATACGTCGATGAGAGCGAGGCGCTCAGCCACGTCGCCGGCTATTGCATCTGCAACGACGTCTCCGAGCGCGCCTTCCAGATGGCCACCAGCCAGTGGGACAAGGGCAAGGGCTTCGACAGCGCCGGCCCGATCGGGCCCTGGCTCGTCACCGCCGACGAGGTGGGCGACCCGCAACGGCTCGACATGTGGCTGGACGTCAACGGCAAGCGCATGCAGGCCGGCAACACGCGCACGATGATCTTCAGCTGCGCCAAGATCATCTCCCACGTCAGCCAGTACATGACGTTGCTGCCCGGCGACATCATCTGCACCGGCACGCCACCTGGCGTCGGCCTCGGCATCAAGCCCACCCCGGTGTTCCTCAAGCCCGGCGACGTGATGACGCTGGGCATCAAGGGGCTGGGCGAGCAGAAGCAGAAGGTAGTTGCCTACAGCGCTTAGGCGTAAAGTAGCCCGGTGAACAAGCGGGCTGAAGCAGGAGCAATGCAGGCCGGGCTGGAAGCATCCGCTTTCTGGATGCCGTACACCGCCAACCGGCAATTCAAGAAGGCGCCGCGCCTGCTCGTGCGCGCCGAAGGCATGTACTACTGGACGGCCGACGGCCGTCAGCTCCTCGACGGCCAGGCGGGCCTGTGGTGCGTGAACGCAGGTCACTGCCGGCCGAAGATCGTCGCCGCGGTGAAGAAGCAGGTCGAGCAGATGGACTTCGCGCCGACCTTCAACATGGCGCATCCGATCGCGTTCGAGTTCGCCGAACGCCTGGCGCAGATCGCGCCGCCGGACTTCTCGAAGGTGTTCTTCACCAACTCGGGTTCGGAGTCGGCCGATACCGCGCTCAAGATCGCGCTCGCGTATCACCGGGCGCGCGGCGAGGGGCAGCGCTTCCGGCTGATCGGGCGCGAGCGCGGCTACCACGGCGTCAACTTCGGCGGCATGGCGGTGGGCGGCATCCCGGCCAACCGCAAGGTGTTCGGCCCCGGCGTGGCGGGCGTGGACCATATCCGGCACACACACGACCTCGCGCGCAATGCTTTCTCGAAAGGCCAACCCGCACACGGCGCCGAGTTCGCCGACGAGCTCGAGCGGCTTTGCGCTTTCCACGACCCCTCGACGGTCGCCGCGGTGATCGTCGAGCCGGTCGCCGGCTCGGCCGGCGTGCTGGTCCCGCCGCAGGGCTACCTCCAGCGTCTGCGCGAGATCTGCACAAAGCACGGCATTCTCCTCATCTTCGACGAGGTGATCACCGGCTTCGGCCGCCTGAGCCATCCCTTCGCCTCGCAGCGCTTCGGCGTGATGCCCGATCTGTTCACCGTGGCCAAGGGAATGACCAACGGCACCGTGCCGATGGGCGCGGTGTTCGCGAAAGACTCGATCTACGACGCGTTCATGCAGGGGCCGGACGGCATCGAGCTGTTCCATGGCTACACCTACTCAGGCCACCCGCTCGCTTGCGCCGCCGGCATCGGCACCCTGGATACGTACGCGGACGAGGGGATCCTGACGCGCGGATCTGCTTTGGAGAAGCTGTTTGAAGATTCAATTCACGCGCTGAAGGCCAGCCCGCACGTGATCGACGTGCGGAATATCGGCCTGATGGGCGCTGTGGAGCTCGAGCCGCGCGCTGGCGCGCCGGGCGCGCGCGCCTACGAGGCGTTTCTCAAGGTCTTCGAAGCGGGCGTTCTGGTCCGCTGGACCGGCGACGTACTCGCCTTCTCGCCGCCGCTCATCATCGAGCCGGCGCAGATCGACCGCATTTTCGACACCGTGCGCACGGCCCTGGCGTCGCTCTCTTGATCAGTCGCATTGCGACATAAAGCAGGTTTGTGCTGTAATTCCTGCCCCCCCTAAGGAGGAGGAGTTTATGAGTCAAGAGAAATCGGCTGCGCGCCGCAGATTCCTGCGGACCGCCGGAGCTACCGCGGCAACCGGCATCGTCAGCGCGCCTTTCATCCGCACCGCCGCCGCCGCGACCACCACCTGGAAAGTGCAGACCTCGTGGCCTGCCGGCGTGGGCCTCAACACGTTCAAGGCCTGGTGCAACACCATCAAGGAGAAGACCGGCGGCGAGCTCGAGTTCAAGCCCTTCGCGGCGAAAGAGGTGGTCGGCGACTTCGAGCTGCTCGACGGTGTGAGGAACGGCGTGCTCGAGGCGATGAATTCGTTCTGCGTCTACTGGGTCGGCAAGATCCCGGCGACCGCATTCCTCTCGTCCTACCTGATGGGCCTGCGCTACCCGCACGAGTGGGACATCTTCTTCTACGGCAAGGACGGCGTGAAGATGGCGCGCGAAATCTACGCCAAGCAGGGCCTGTTCTGGGTCGGCCGCATCCATCACGGTCCGAACATCATCCATTCCAAGAAGCCGATTCGCACCGCGGAGGACTTCAAGGGCCTCAAGCTGCGCGTGCCCGGCGGCATGATCGCCGAAGGCTTCGCCGCCATCGGCGCGCGCACCACGCTGCTCCCGGGCGGGGAAGTTTTCTCCGCGCTGGAAAAAGGCACCGTCGACGCGGCCGACTACACCGGCCCGGCGGTGAACTGGGACCTCGGTTTCCAGCAGGTGACCAAATACATCTGGATGGGCCCGGTCGGGCTGGAATCGATCTACCAACCGGTCGACCTGATGGATTTCGTGGTCAACATGAGCGTCTGGAACAAGCTCTCG
>DASXQC010000259.1:0-4804 GCA_036493235.1 Reyranella sp. | reverse complement strand
ACCAAGCCGCATGGCGAGATCGAGGAGGCGCTGCTGAAGAAGAGCGGCGGCGCCGACCTGTTCGAGGATCGAGACGCCCGCCTCGCCCGCGCCTACACCGCGCGCGAACGGGCGATGAAGGGCACCTGAGCGCTACTCGATCAGCCGTTGCAGCGCCGCCGCCAGCCGGCGCGGCGTCTCGGGATGGCTGAGCGACAACGGGCCAGGATCGATCAGCACCATGGTGTTCAGGGTGCCGTAGGTGATCTGGAAGGCGAGCCGGATGCGCTCCTCGAGACCGGGCGCGGCGCCCGGTCCGACCAGGCGCACGATGTGCGGCAGCGCATGCTCGACATGAAGACGGCCGAGCTCGCGCATCGGCGTCCAGCTTCTGCGGTCGGTCGAGGCGCGGCGCAGCGAGGCGCGCACCAAGCCCTCGTACTGGCGGATCCAGGCTACGCCGCCCTTGGTGATCCAGTTCAGCAGATGCGCGAGGTTGTCCCGCGGCAGCCGGGGCGAGGCATAGGAGGCCGCCAGCTCGCGCCGGGCATCCTCGACGACCAGCCGCTGCAGGGCGTCGACGAACGCCTCCTTGCTCTCGAACCGGCCGTAGAACGAGCCGACGGTCGCGTCGCAGCGCGCACACAACGCCTCGATCGACAGGCTTTCGAAGTCGTGCTCCTTCAGGAGCTCCAGCCCCTCGTTCATCAGCCGCACCACCAGCTCGCGGCTGCGCTGCTGCTGCGTTGGCCGCAGCCCCGGAACCTGCACGTCGGCGATGAGCTTCTGATCCAGCACGGTCTGCTTCTATCTCGTCGATTGCCTCTTGCGTAGAATTATAACTAGAATTATGATTCTAATCAAGAACAGGAGAAAACGATGCGCAATTCGCGGTTCGACATCCGCCCCACCTCGCCCGCCGTCGGCGCCGAGGTCCTGGGCGTCGATCTCTCCCAGCCGCTCACCGAGGGCGAGACCGCGGAGTTGCGCGGTGCGCTCGACGACTACGGCGTGATCTTCTTCCGCGACCAGGACATCACGCCCGAGCAGCACGTCGCCTTCGCCGAGCGCTTCGCGTCGATCAACGTCAACCGCTTCTTCAAGGCGGTCGACGGCCATCCGCAGATCGCCGAGGTGCGCAAGGAGCCGGAGCAGAAGACCAACATCGGCGGCGGCTGGCACACCGACCACAGCTACGACCAGGTGCCGGCACTGGGATCGATCCTGCTGGCGCGCGAGGTGCCGCCAACGGGCGGCGACACGATGTTCGCCAGCATGCATCACGCCTACGAGGCGTTGTCCGACGGGCTGAAGCAGACGCTCGAAGGCCTGCGCGCCGTTCATTCGAGCCGCCACGTCTTCAGCGCCACCGCACAGTATGCGCGCGACGTCGCCGGCCGCATCGGCAATTCCGAGCTCGCTACCCAGGACGCCGTGCACCCGGTCGTGATTCGCCATCCCGAGACCGGCCGCAAGACGCTCTACGTCAATCGCGGGTTCACGCTCCGCTTCGAGGGCTGGACCGAGGCCGAGAGCAAGCCGCTGCTCGACTATCTCTACGCCCACGCCGCGCAACCGCAGTTCCACATGCGCTTCCAGTGGCGCAAGGGTTCGATCGCCTTCTGGGACAACCGCGCGACCTGGCATTTCGCGATCAACGACTATCACGGCGAACGCCGCCTGATGCACCGCATCACGCTGGAGGGCGTGCCGCTGAGCTGAACCGGAGTCGCGCTTCCGGGGAGCGCAAAGGGAGGAAACAACGATGAAAAAGATCATCGCCGCGGCGGCGGCGCTCCTGCTTGCCAGTGTGCCGCTCCTGCCGGCTCATGCGCAGGGCAAGGGCGAGACGGTGCGGATGCAGGACTATCCCGGCATCGGCAACCTCCTGTTCCGCGTCGCCATTGCCAAGGGTTTCTGCGATCAGCACGGCATCAAGTGCCAGCTGCAGATCATTTCCTCGGGCGCGCTAGGCGCGCAGGCGTTGCTGGCCAGGAGCATCGACGTCGCGGTGGTCGGGCCGGAGAGCCAGATCCTGGCGATGCTGAAGGGCGCGAAGCTCACAGCGATCATGAGCATCGCCACCGCCAATCCGTTCGAGATCGTCGTCCGCAACGAAGCGGGTGTACCGGAAACGGGGCAGGACTATCGCGCGGTGATGACCGGGCTCAAGGGCAAGAAGATCGGCGTGCCGGCGCGCGGCGCGGTCGGCGAGCTGCAGTTCGGCCAGCTCGCGCAGCGCGCTGGACTGAAGCCGGAGGATTTCGTCTATGTCGCGGTCGGCGGCCCCAACACCGCCTACGGCGCGCTGGTCTCCAAGCAGGTCGATGCGCTGATGACATTCGAGCCGGCCGGCTCGATGTGCGTGGTATTGAAAACCTGTCGCATGGTGTTCCGGGCCTCGCGCGCCAGCGAGCCGGTCGAGGTCGCCGGCACCAACGGCGCCTCGGTGATCGCGGTGATGACGCGTGACGCGGCCGACAAGTCGCCGCATGTCGTCGAGGCTCTGATCGCCGCCGGCCGCGATGCCGAGGCTTTCCTCCAGGAGCCGAAGAATTTCGACGAGGTGCTGCGCATCGCCCAGGGCTATTTCAAGTTCGACATGCCGCGGGGCGACGAGGTCATGGCCGAATCGCTCAAGGGCGGCATTCCCTCCTACCGGGTCGAGGTCAGCCGGCCGGCGCTGAAGCAGATCGCCGACAACATGCTCCTGACCAAGCAGATCGACGCGCCGTTCGATACCGCGAAGCTCCTGTACGCCAAGGCGCCGTAGATGCCCCGCGGCGAGGACGTGGGTGCAGGGTCGGCGATCGAGATCGCCGACCTGGCCGTGCGGTTCGGCCGCGGCCCCTCGGCCGTGCTCGCGGTCGACCGCGCCTCTTTCTCGATCGCGCCGGGCAGCTTCGTGTCGCTGGTCGGGCCCAGCGGCTGCGGCAAGACCACCATACTCAACCTGCTGGCGGGCCTGCTCGACGAGACGCCGGAGGGCCGTGCCAACGTGCTCGGCGGGCCGCCGCGGCCCGGCAATCCCGACATCGCCTACATGCTGGCGCGCGACAGCCTGCTGCCGTGGCGCACGGCGCTCGACAATGCCGCCTATGGCATGGAGGTGCGCAACGCGCCCACGGCCGAGCGCATGGCCCGGGCGAAGGCGCTGCTGGAACGGGTGGGGCTCGGCGGCTTCCTGGACAAGTACCCCAAGGCGCTGTCGCACGGCATGCGCCAGCGCTGCGCGCTCGCCCGCACCTTTGCGCTCGACAGCCCGGTGCTGCTGATGGACGAGCCGTTCGGCGCACTCGACGCGCAGACCAAGCTGCAGCTCGAGGACGTGCTGATGGATCTGTGCTCCGCCAGCGCCAAGACCGTGGTGTTCGTCACCCACGATCTCGCCGAGGCGGTCGCGCTGTCCGATCGCGTGATCGTCATGAGTGCGCGGCCCGGCCGCATCGTCGCCGATGTCGCCATCGACCTGCCGCGGCCGCGCAGCGTACGCGCGCTGCAGAGCGATCCGCGCTTCCACGCGCTCTACAGCAAGCTGTGGACCCTTCTCGAGGCAGGCATGAGCCGATGACCAAACGCTGGCTGGGCCACGCGGCGTTCGTCGTCGCCCTGATCGGTATGTGGGAGGCCGCGGCGGGCATCGGCTGGCTCGATCCCACCTTCTTTGGCCGGCCGTCGGGCATCGCCGCCTATCTCTGGAAGGGCTTCGTCACCGACGGCAGGCTGTGGCTCGACCTCGGCTACACGCTGGCCGGCGCGCTCGTCTCGTTCGTCGGCGGCAGCGTCTCAGCCATCGCGGTCGGACTGCTGTTCATGCTGTTCCCCGCCTTTCATCGCGGCGCCGAGCCCTATCTCACCCTGCTGAACGCCATGCCGCGCATTGCGCTCGCGCCGCTCTTCCTGCTGTGGTTCGGGCTCGGCATCGGCTCGAAGATCGCAGTCGGTTTCAGCCTCACCTTCTTCATCGTGCTGGCCGCCACCGTGGCCGGCATCCGCAGCGTCAACAGCGACCATCTGGTGCTGTCGCGCGCGCTCGGCGCCACGCCGCGCCAAGTGTTTTCCAAGGTCACCCTGCCGTCGGCGGTGCCGGTGATGTTCTCCGGCTTCCGGCTGGGCCTGATCTTCTCGCTGCTGGGCGTGGTCGGCGCCGAGCTGCTCGCGGCCGAGCACGGGCTCGGCCAGACCCTCGCCTACCTGCAATCGACCTTCAACATGGACGGCGTGATGGGTTTGCTGTTCCTGCTCGCCCTGCTGGGCCTCGGCGTCACACTTCTGATGAATAGCCTCGAGCGCCGCCTGCTCGCCTGGCAATAGAACGTCCCTTGCACAGCCGGCCCGGACTCTACGACACTGGGCCATGGACACCCTAAGCCCGAGCAGCCAACAGCTCTCCGACCGCATTTCCGACGCCGCCCTGAAGATCGAGGACAAGGTCATCGCCTGGCGGCGCGACATCCACCAGAACCCCGAGCTCTCCTACCAGGAGAAGCGGACCGCTTCGCTCGCCGCCGAGCACCTGACGAAGCTCGGCATCGAGGTGAAGACCGGCATCGGCATCACCGGCGTTGTCGGCATCCTGAAGGGCGGCAAGCCGGGCGGCGTGGTGGCATTGCGCGCCGACATGGACGCATTGCCGGTCGAGGAGCGGGTCGACGTGCCGTTCGCGTCCAAGGCCAAGGCTGAATGGCTCGGCCAGACCGTGCCGGTCATGCATGCCTGCGGGCACGACGCGCACGTCGCGATCCTGATGGGCGTCGCCGAAATCCTGGCCGGCATGCGCGCGGAGATCGCCGGCACGGTGAAGTTCCTGTTCCAGCCCAACGAG
>DASXQC010000258.1:0-4407 GCA_036493235.1 Reyranella sp. | reverse complement strand
GGTCGTGCCGCTCGACGTGGCGGCAAAGGACCCGAGGCAGGCGGCGCCGATCAGGGCCCACGGCATGGTACGCTGGTTCATTCCTGCTGCCGTATACAGAGGAAGAGGGCGGTATGTAATCGTAGCCGCTCGGCCCGCGGCCAGCTCCGATCGTCCCACGGCCGACTCCGGTCGTCACATTCCTTCGTGGAATCAAGGGGCCGGCGCCTAGAACCGGCAGCGTCCACGACGGAGTTCGCGATGCAGAGACGTACCCTGATCAAGCTCGCCGGAGGCCTGCTGATGTCCACCACCGCCGTTCCAGCCCGCGCCGAACCCTACCGCCGTGTCCGCCCGGGCAACGCCGGCTGGCCGACCGCCGACCAATGGAAGGAACTCGACGGCCAGATCGGCGGCCGGCTGATCGCCGTGCCGCGGCCGCTGGAAACCTGCCGGGCCAACCCCAAAAGCACCGATTGCGAGAGCCTGTTCCGCAGCCTCAAGAATCCCTGGGCGGTTGGCGACAGCCCGGCGCTGACCCAGACCAGCGGCTGGGCCGATGCCTGGGCGTCGACGCCTAGCGCTTACGCTGTGCCGGCCCAATCGGCGGCAGATGTCTCGGCGGCGGTGACCTTCGCCCGCAGCCATCGCCTGCGGGTGGCGGTGAAGGGCGGCGGCCATTCCTACCAGGGCACCTCCAATGCACCCGATTCGCTCCTGATCTGGACCCGGGCGATGGACCGCATCGAGCTGCATGACGCTTTCGTGGCACAGGGCTGCACGGCAGCGCCCCAACCGGCGGTGTCGCTGGGTGCGGGCGTGGTGTGGCTGAACGCCTACGCCTCCGTCACCAAGGCCGGCCGCTACGTGCAGGGCGGTGGCTGCACCACCGTGGGCGTCGCCGGGCTGATCCAGAGCGGCGGCTTTGGCAGCTTCTCCAAGCGCTACGGCATGGCGGCGGCGAGCCTGCTTGAGGCCGAGGTCGTGACGGCCGACGGTGCCGTGCGCATCGCCAATGCCTGCACCAACCCGGACCTGTTCTGGGCCTTGAAGGGCGGCGGGGGTGGCAGCTTTGGCGTGATCACGCGTCTCACGCTCAAGACGCACGACTTGCCGCCGCTGTTCGGCGCCGCATTCGGGGCCATCAAGGCGTCCTCGGACGATGCCTTCAAGACGCTGATCGAGCGCTTCGTCGCCTTCTATCGCGAGAGCCTGTTCAACCCGACCTGGGGAGAGACGGTCACCTTCCGGCCGGGCAACGTGTTCGAGGTGTCGATGGTATTCCAGGGCATCGACCAGGACCGTGCCGCTTCGGTGTGGAAACCGTTCCTCGACTGGGTGAAGGACAAGGGTGCCGACTACACGGTGGTGCAGCCGCCGATATTCATCCATGTGCCGGCGCGCTCGCTGTGGGACGCGGCGTTCCTGAAGCAGAACGCGCCGCAGATGATCCTGTCCGACGAACGACCCGGCGCCTCCGCGACCAACGTCTTCTGGCGTGCCAATCTCGGCGAGGCGGGCTGGTTCCTGCACGCCTACCAGTCGACCTGGATGCCGGCGGCGCTGCTCGACCGGCAGCCGGCGCTGGTCGACGCACTGTTCGCTGCAAGCCGCCACTGGCGCTTCGCGCTGCATTTCAACAAGGGGCTTGCCGGCGCGCCGGCCGAAGCGGTCGCGGCGGCGCGCGACACAGCGACCAATCCGGCGGCAACCGAGGCGTTCGCTCTCGCGATCAGTGCGGCCGAGGAAGGGCCGGCTTTTGCGGGCATCGCCGGTCATGAGCCGAACCTCGACAAGGCGCGCGACGATGCGAAGCGCGTGTCGGCGACGATGGGTGCGCTGCGCAAGCTGGTGCCGGCGCCCGGTTCCTACGTGTCCGAATCGGATTACTTCGAGGCCGACTGGCAGGCCGCGTTCTGGGGCGCGAACTATGCGCGGCTGCGCGCGGTGAAGGACTCTGTCGATCCTGACGGGCTGTTCTTCGTCCACCACGGCGTCGGCAGCGAGGACTGGAGTCCCGACGGCTTTACGCGGCTGAAGTAGAGCTCTTGCCGATCTTGGGCTCGGTGCCGCTCAGCAGCCGGCGGATGTTGGCGTGGTGCTTGGCCCATACCAGCACTGCCAACAGGCAGACCACCGGCGCGGCGACCGGCACGAAGTGCCACGCAGCGATCGCACCGATCAGGATGCAGAGCAGCGCGGCGAGCGAGGAGTAGCGGAACAACCCCGCCAGCACGAGCCAGGCGGCGCAGGTGATTGCGCCGAGCGGCCAGCTGAGCCCGATCAGCACGCCGAGTGTGGTCGCCACGCCCTTGCCGCCCCTGAAGCCGAGCCACGGCGGGAACATGTGGCCCAGCACGGCGCCGGCCGCAGCGGCGGCGGCCGGGACCGGGCCCGCCATCAGGTTGAAGGCCAGCACCGGCACGAGGCCCTTTAGCGCATCGAGCAGCAGGGTCGCCGCGGCCAGCTTCTTGTTGCCGGTGCGCAGCACGTTGGTCGCGCCGATATTGCCCGACCCGACCTTCCGGATGTCGCCCAAGCCCGCAGCGCGCGTCAGCAGCAGGCCGAATGGAATAGATCCGAGCAGGAAGCCGACGGCCGCAGGCCACAGGTACGCCAGCGTCCACGGCTCGGTCGTCATGTCAGGGGCTCAGCACGCGACAGTTGGTGCTGTCGACGAACGTGGTGGTCGGCGGCCCGACCAGCTCGGTGGAAACCTGCTCGCCGGCGGCGAGCTGGACCGGGCCGAGATAGGCCTCGCCGACCGAGCGGCCGCTGTTGAGGAAGCTGCACTGCACCTGGGTGTCGACGGTGCGCGCGACGTTCGAGGTCACCCCGACCGTCACCTGCCAATAGCGCGACGCGCCGTAGGTCAGGTTGTTCACCGCCAGCGTCACCACCGGCATGTTCGAGCCGTAGTTCGGCACCGGGCGCGGGCCGGTGCGGCGCAGCGCCGGCTGCGGCCGCGGCATCGGCGCTTCGGGCTGGTATGCGGTATTGTTGCCGCGCGGATTGAAGGCGGCATCCGGATCGTTGGGCTGTGGCGGGGCGAGCGGCGTCGGACCGGACGATGGGGCGCGGTCATAGATGGAGGAGGAGGGCGCATTGCTGCCCAGAGTCGCCTGGCCGCCGCCCGGCACCATCAAGGGCGGCGGCGCGAGCTGTTGTTGGCCGACCTGACCGCCGCTCATTGAGCTCGGCGGCGGAGGCGGCGGTGACGAAGGCTGAGGCTGGGGTGAGGGAGGCGGCGGATTGTTGGCGAGCGGCGTCGGCGCGCGTGCCGGTGCGTTGCCGACGTCGGTCTGCACCTTGTCGTAGCAACTGAGCCGCGACTGCGAATCGCTTATTTCGGCGCAGATCTGGATGTGGCGCGTCAGGGCATCGAGCAGATCTTCGCGCGACTTTTGCTGAGCATTTGCGGCGCCCGCGACGGTGAGCAGCGCGGTGCCGAGGAGGAGGGAGTATCGTAGCGTCATAACGGGACTCTAGCAGACGATAAGGCGGTTTCGAGGCACGCCTGGGTCAGGCTGCCGCGGCAGCCGGCGTGAAATTGTCATGGCGGTAGATGGTGCGGCCGCCAACGATGGTCGCCATCACCAGGCCCTGCACGGGCCGCTCGTCGAACGGCGAGTTCTTGGTCTTGCTCCACAAATCGTCGCGGTCGACCCGCCAGGCGTATTCGGCATCGAACATCACCAGATCGGCCGGCGCGCCCTTGGCGAGCTTGCCGCCCGGCAGGTTGAACAGCCGCGCCGGCGCCGATGACAGGCGCTGGAAGAGCTGCGGCAGGGTGAGTTGCCTGTTGTGCACCAGTTCGAGCGAGATCGGCAGCAGGGTCTCGAGCCCGATGCCGCCCGGCTCGGCCGAGGCGAAGGGCACGCGCTTGCTGTCCTGGTCCTGCGGACGATGGTCCGACACGATCGCATCGATCACGCCGGTCTTGAGTCCTTCAACGATCGCCTCGCGGTCGGGCTCGGCGCGCAGCGGCGGCACCAGCTTGCCGAAGGTGCGGTAGTCGCCGACCGCGAGATCGTTCAGCGCGAAGTAGGGCGGGGCCGTGTCGCAGGTAATCTTGAGCCCGCGCGCCTTGGCCGACGCGATCGCCTTCACCGACTCGGCGGTCGAGATCTTGGTGAGGTGCATCCGCCCGCCGGTCATCTCGGCGAGCCGGATGTCGCGCTCGACCATCATCACCTCGGCGAGCGGCGGCACGCCGGAGAGGCCGAGGCGTGTCGCCATCACGCCGCTCGTCATGTTGCCGCCCGACAGGCTCGGCTCCTGCGGCAGGTGCACGATCAGCGCGTCGAACGCCTTGGCGTAGTACAGCGCCCGGCGCATCACCTGGGCGTTGCCGACCGCGTGGTCGGCGTCGGTGAAGGCGACGGCGCCGGCTTCCGCCAGCAGGCCCATCTCGGCGAGATGCTGGCC
>DASXQC010000257.1:0-2032 GCA_036493235.1 Reyranella sp. | reverse complement strand
CACCGACTTCGTGAACTACCTGCTCGAGGCCGAGGGCCTGTCGGTGGTACAGGGCTCGGCGTTCGGCCAGGGTCCGGCCTTCCGCATCTCCTACGCCACCGCGACCGACATCCTCGAGGAAGCCGGCCGCCGCATCCAGCGGGCCTGCGCCGCGCTCACCTAGGCGCAAGTTCTTCGGACCGCGCCACTGCAGTGGCGCTCGTGAATCGGATCGCGCCCCTTACGTGGCGCGGTCCGATGAGCGACCATGGGCAATGTCCCGCAATCGTTTCGTCACGCTCGGTCCGGCCGGCACCAACCACGACCTGGCGGTGCAGCGCTACATCGCCTTCCATGACCTGAAGGACGCCACGATCCAGTTCGTGTCGAGTTTCGGCGACGCGCTGGACGCCGTGCGGCGCGGCGAGGCGGATTTCATCGTCCAGGTCTGCGCCCATCCCGAGGTCGCCAACACCATCGAGAAGCATCACGAGGAGATCTTCCTGGTCGACAGCTTCATCTCGCCGACCCGCGCGATGGGCGTGCTGACGCGGCGCGATGTCGACAAGCCGCGGTCGGTCGGGCTGATGATCGCGACCAAGGGCTACTTCGACACCTCGCAATGGGAGACGCTGGTGCCGGAGACCTCCAACCCGGTGGTCGCCCAGGGGCTGCTCGACGGCAAGTACGATTCGGGTTTCACCTGGCTCGACCTGGCCCGGCGATACCCGGACCGTTTTCGCGTCGACAAGGAGATCGGCATCGTCGATGTCGCCTGGCTGGTCTACGGCCGCCGGCGCACGCGCACCGGCGATATCCTCGCCTGGGCGGAGGCGCCGGTGCGGGCCCTGTTCGCCTGACGTCGCGATCCCCATATCGAGCCGGCCGCCCCTTGAAGCCGGCCGTTTCTGTTTTGCGAGACCAGCGTAAATGAGTACCGGACTTGTGGGGGAGAGCGAGGGGCTGCCGCAGCCGAGGCGGACCTGGGTGATGCTGGCCGTGGTGTGCGGCGTTTCCCTGATGAGCCTCGACAGCGCCATCGCCAACATCGCTTTGCCGACCATCGCGCGCGATCTCGCCGCAGCTGAGTCGACCACCGTGTGGGTGGTCAATGCCTACCAGCTCGGCTCGGTGCTGTGCCTGCTGCCGGCGGCGGCACTCGGCGAAATTCTCGGCCTGAAGAGGGTCTATGCCGCGGGCCTCGTCCTCTTCACCCTGTCGTCGTTGGCCTGCGCGCTCGCACCGTCGCTCGGCGCCCTGATTGCGGCACGGCTCGCGCAGGGCGTGGGCTGCGCCTGCATCGCTGCGATCGGGCCGGCAGTGGTGCGCGAGAGCTACCCGCGCCGGCTGATCGGCGTCGGCATCTCCATGGTCGCGCTGTCGGTCGCGGTCGGCTCCGCGGCCGGGCCGACCATCGCCTCGCTGATCCTGTCGGTCGCGCACTGGCCGTGGCTGTTCCTGGTCAACATCCCGGTCGGCATCGTCGCGGTGCCGCTGTTCGTCGCCATGGCGCGGCCGGGCAAGCCGCAGCGGCGGCCGTTCGATGTCGTCGCGACCGTGCTGAGCGCGGCGGCGCTCGGACCATTGCTGATCGGCGTCGACAGCCTGGGCAGCGGTCAGCACACGCTGGCGCTCGGTGAGATCGCGTTCGGCCTCGTCTGCGGCGCGCTGCTGGTATGGCATCAGCTCGGCCGGCCGAATGCGCTGCTGCCGCTCGATCTCCTGAAGATCCCGCTGCTCTCGCTCTCGGTCGTGACCTCGATCTGCTCCTACTCGGCGCAGATCCTGGCCTACGTCTCACTTCCCTTCCTGTTCGAGACGGTGATGCACCGCTCGCAGGTGGCGACCGGCCTCTTGGTCACGCCATGGCCCTTGATGATCGTGATCGCCGCGCCGATTGCCGGACGCCTCAGCGCCCACTATCCGGCGGCGATCCTGAGCAGCATCGGGCTCGCCGTCATGGCGGTCGGTCTTGGCCTGCTGGCCGCGATGCCCGATCAGCCGGCGGACTGGAACATCGCCTGGCGCATGGCGCTGTGCGGCGTGGGCTTCG
>DASXQC010000256.1:0-2416 GCA_036493235.1 Reyranella sp. | reverse complement strand
GACGGCGATGGCGCAGAAGTTCGGCCCGGCCGACTACTGCTCGCTGATGTCCCTCGGCCTGGTGGCCGCGATCGTGCTGGCCAACGGCTCGGTGCTGAAAGCAATCGCGATGGTGTTCCTCGGCCTGCTGTTCGGCCTGGTCGGCACCGACGTGAACACCGGTGCGCAGCGCTTCACCTTCGACATCCCCGAGCTCTCGGACGGCATCGACTTCGCGCCGATCGCCATGGGCCTGTTCGGTATTGCCGAGATCGTGGTGAACCTCGAGAAGAAGATGACCCGCTCGGGCGCGATCAAGGTGTCGTCGCTATGGCCGACGCGCGAGGAGACCCGGCGGGCCATCCCCGCCGCCATCCGCGGCACGATCCTGGGCTCGATCCTCGGCGTGCTGCCAGGCGGCGGCCCGACTCTCGGCGCGTTCTCCGCCTATACGCTGGAGAAGAAGATCTCCAAGCGTCCGCAGGAGTTCGGCAAGGGCGCGGTCGAGGGTGTGGCGGCGCCCGAGTCGGCGAACAATGCCGCGGCGCAGACCTCGTTCATCCCGATGCTGACGCTCGGCATCCCCTCCAACGCCGTCATGGCGCTGATGGTAGGTGCCATGATCATCCAGGGCATCCAACCCGGCCCCGAGGTCATGACCAAGAAGCCGGACCTGTTCTGGGGCATGATCGTCTCGATGTGGATCGGCAACTTGATGCTGGTGGTCATCAACCTGCCGATGATCGGCATGTGGGTGAAGCTGCTGTCGGTGCCCTACCGCTTCCTGGCGCCGGCCATCCTGCTGTTCTGCGCGATCGGCGCCTACAGCCTGCAGAACAGTACCTTCCACGTCGAGCAGGTCGCGATCTTCGGCGTGCTGGGCTACATCTTCGTCCGCCTCGGCTGCGAGGGAGCGCCCTTCCTGCTCGGCCTAGTGCTCGGGCCGCAGATGGAAGAGTATTTCCGTCGCGCCATGCTGCTCTCGCGCGGCGATCCGATGGTGTTCCTGCAACGGCCGATCAGCCTCGGCCTGCTGATCGCCACGGCGATCCTGCTGGTGTTGATGGCCCTGCCGAACCTGCGCAAGGCGCGCGAGGAAGCGTTCCAGGAAGAGGGCTGATATCCCCTCGAAGGAGTAGTCGATGTCCGACCTGCCCAAGCGTGTGACCATTTCCGAGGAAGGCCCTCGCGAGGGCTTCCAGTCGGAGAAGAAGATGATCCCGGTCGCGGACAAGGTCCGCCTCATCGAGGCGCTTGCCGAGACTGGGCTCAGGCACATCGCCTGCGTGTCCTATGTGAATCCGAAGCGCGTGCCGACCATGGCCGACGCCGAGGAGGTGGCGCAGGCGATCCGGCAGAAGCCAGGCATCGAATACAGCGCCCTGTGGCTCAACCAGCAGGGCCTGGAGCGGGCGCTGCGCGGACCGCTGCACGTCGACGGCGGCGTGCGGGTCACTGCCTCGGACACCTTCTCCAGGAAGAACATCGGCAAGGCCGTCTCTGACGCCCTGGTCGAGCAGCGCATGTCGCTCAAGACCTTCAAGGACCGCGGCATGCCGGTCGACTGCGGCACCATCCTCGGCGCCTTCGGCTGCAACTTCGAGGGCGAGCTCTCGACCGACTTGATCCTGCATCGCGTGCAGCAGGCACTCGACGAGGCCGAGCTGGCGGGCTTCAAGCTCACCGAGATCAGGCTGACCGACGCGATGGGCTGGGCGACGCCGGCCTCGGTCTATCGCCTGACCGGGGCGATCCGCAACAAGTGGCCAGAGCTCGAGATCTCGCTCCACCTGCACGACACGCGCGGCACCGGCATGGCGGCGGCCTTCGCCGGCCTGCAGCTCGGCGTCACCAAGTTCGACGCCTCGATCGCGGGCCTCGGCGGCTGCCCGTTCGCGGCGACCGACGGCGCGGCCGGCAACATCTGCACCGAGGACTTCGCCTTCATGTGCGAGGAAATGGGCATCGAGACCGGCCTCGATATCGACAAGCTGATCGAGGCGGCCAAGATCGCCGAGGACGTGGTCGGCCGGCTGCTGCCGGGCCATGTCATGCGCGGCGGCACGCTCAAGGCCGCCAAGGCCAAGGCGGCCCTGAAGGCGGCGGCGTAAATTCCCGTGTCATCCCTCGCCGCGCTCGGGATGACACCGTTACCTTAGAGGCGATGTTTCATGTCCGGTGTTCTTGATGGAGTCCGCGTCCTCGATTTCGGCCGGTACATCGCCGGTCCCTTCTGCGGAACCCTGCTGGGTGACCTCGGCGCCGAGGTGATCCGGATCGAGAAGCTGGAGGGCAGCGAGGACCGCTGGGTCACGCCGGTCGTCGAGGGCGGCGAAGGCGCGATGTTCCTCCAAATGGGCCGCAACAAGCTCGGCATGACGCTGAACCCGGTGAAGCCCGCCGGCCGCGAGGTGGTGAAGAAGCTGGTCGCGGTCTC
>DASXQC010000255.1:0-2904 GCA_036493235.1 Reyranella sp. | reverse complement strand
CAGCCTGCCCCCGCGCCACGCTTCTCGCGCACCAAGGAAGGCGTCCAGGGCGCCGCCGCCAAGCGCGGCCAGCACACCGACGAGGTTCTGCTGGAGAGCGGCTTCTCCTCCAAGGAAGTCGGCACGCTGCGCGACTCCGGTGTGATCGGCGCGCAGTAGCCCGTGGTCCGGGCCTTCGAGCTTGCCGTCCGCCAGCTCGGCGATCCGCGGCTGCGCGCGGTGATCTGGCAGTCGCTGGGGCTGTCGTTGGTGCTGCAGATCGCGATCGGCGTGCTCGCCTGGTGGTGCCTGCAGCACTTCGTCCACTACGACATCGGCTGGGTGAACGGCCTGATCCAATGGCTGGGCGGCGCGGCGGTGGTGGTCGTGGCACTGCTGCTGTTTCCGGCGAGCTTCGGCATCGTCGTGTCGATCTTCATGGAGCAGATCGCCGACATCGTCGAAGGCGAGTACTACCCGCAGCTCGGGCCGGCGCGCGGCATCTCGGTCTGGACCGGGATCTGGACCGGGCTGGTGTTCCTGGTCGCGGTGATCGTGCTCAACCTGGTGATGCTGCCGTTCTATATCCTGGCGATCTTCGTGGCCGGGCTGGGCGCGGTGCTGTTCTACGCCATCAACGGCTGGCTGACGGGACGCATGTACTACGAGCTGGTGGCGCTGCGCCGCCGCGACCCGGGCGACGTAAAGGCGTGGCGCAAGGCCAACCTTTGGCCGCTCTGGATGACCGGCGTCGCGATCGTGTTCCTGGGCACGATCCCGGTCCTGAACCTGATCGTGCCGGTGCTGGGCACCGCCGCCATGGTGCATGTGGCACAAACGCTCAGGCCGCCACCCTTTCGTTCCCCAGGAACTGCCCGCTAAGGTAGTGGCGTGATGAGACTCTCGCCGTTTTTGGCGCCGTTTACGGCGCCGCTCCTGGCCGTGTTCCTGCTGACGGGCTGCGTCGAGCAGGCGCCGCGTTATTCTCTCGGCACCGGCGAGGCGGGCGTGTTCCGCTCGGCCAATGCCGGCCGGCCGATCCCGCTCGGCACCATCCAGGGCATGGACCAGGGTCAGGTGCTGTCCACCTTCGGCAAGCCCGATCTCGACCGCCGCGACGCCGCGACCCGCACGCTCCGCTACCACTCCGACGGCTGCACCCTGTTCGTCTACATGACCAACGAGCGCGCCCAGTTCGCCGACGCGCTCGATCCGCAGATGCGGCCGCTGCCGCTCGACGCCTGCGCCGGATCGGTCGCGACCCAGAAGCGCGGTCTCAGCTAGCGCGAAATTGCTCTTCGTCGAATCGCCCTTGGCGGGAGTCCACAAGAGTCCACTCGGGTGTGGACCGGTTGGATGCCGATGGCACAAGGGTTTCGGGCCAGGAGTCCACGAATCCGCCGACTTTGTCCCCCTGAAAAAACACCTCATTCAGGGGCGCGGGTGAAATGCCGATGCCATCGGGATTTCAGCCCCAAGAGCGACAGCAGGCGCAGCACGATCATCATCATGCGCACGACACTGCATGATCACGTCGCCGAACACCTATTACGGGCAATGGCCGGGGGAAAAAGCTGCTGTTTCCGGGCCTCGGATCGCCCGCCATTGCCCACAATGAGCTCGCTGCGCGCGCCAGATTCGTGATCTTTTGACGTTCGGAGCGAGATTTCCCAGGCAATCGCTCACCGCCGCGTTGGAAATTTCTGTGTCGGGCAAAAAGAAAAATTTGCGCGCCTGGCCAAGTAGCGCGCTCCCAGTGGCGACGACGCCACTCACCGTCTCTTTCTCCGCGCGCCCCAAACCGTCTCACCGGGTCAATGACATCCGAGGCAGGTCAGCGGCGTCCTTGACGCTGGATCGGCGCGCCGTGTGGCGGCCGCCTTGGCGTACGGCGTGTTCGGCAGCTCGGCGATGATGCGCTCGAGATAGGGGGCGGCCTTCGGTGTCTGGTCGAGCTGCAGCCAGCCAGTCGCGAGCGCGCCCAGCAGCTCACCGCGATCGTGGCTGTCGAGGCCGGCCCATTGCAGCTGGTTGCGCGCGACGACGAACTCGAAGTCGGCGATCGCGGTTGCGGTCAGCTTGTCGGCGAAGGCCTTGTCGTACGGCCGCGCGAAGGTAGCGTAGTTCATCAGCACCGGCCCGCGCGCGGCATGCGTGCCGATCGAATCCTCCAGCGCAACGCCGCGGTCGAGATCGGCCAGGCCTTCGCTCTGCAGCTTCAGGCCCTCGGCGGTCGCACCACGTCGGAACGCCTGGCCGGCCATGAACATCCGGCCCGAGCCGCGCCAGGTCAACGCCTGGGCGTGGTTCGGGTTCTCGCTGAGCGTGCGGTGGATGAGTTCCATGGCGCGCCTGAAGGCGTCCTCGTCGCCGTCGAAGCCCGCGAACATGTCCTCGCGCACCTTCATGTCGAACCGTTCGGCGCGCCGCGGACCGGCGGAGTCGGCGAGCTTCTGCCACGCCGAGGCGATCGCCACCGCGCCGCGCGGATCGCCGATCATGTCGAGATGGCCGAGGCCCGGCTCGACCGACACGGCGACTTTCGGGTTGAGCTCGGCAAACAGCGGCGCGAAGGCGGCGGCGATGAACAGCTCGTCGCGTTCGCCGACGACGACCGCGGTCGGCCGGGCGATGCGGGCGATCGCGGGGCGCCAGAGGCGCGGAAGCTGCTCGCCGGCGACCAGGCGATAGGAATAGACCGGCGTGCGGCTGTCGCTCGGCGCGGCATCGGTCGCGAAGCGGACCACCGGCAGGTTCTGGAACCACGGCAGGCCGAAAGCGTCGAGCAGCGACAGGCCGATCATGCGCGGCACGGCTACGCTCACCCAGCCGCCGGTCGCGGGCCGCGCGGTCGGCGAGTCCTGCCCGAGCTGGGGCGATACCGCGAGATAGGCATCGAACTCGTCGCGATGCGGGCCGCTTGCG